>CAZWME010000102.1:0-10192 GCA_964634515.1 uncultured Pirellulales bacterium
CGTTATGACCCCTCCTCTATGGGCAATCAAGATAGGTTTTTGGCTTTTTATAGAGTGGGAATCACGAAAATCAACCAAATTATTTGTTCCGGATTCTTCTTTTGTACACCCAATATTGACGGCTGCCAAAGCCAGAGGAATTATAATGAATTGTATTATTCTTATTTTCATCATTTTGTTCTCCTTCAAACCGAGATTTCCTATTTAGCTCCATAAGCGGCATACTACTAAATTACAGTTTAATTATCACCCATTATATTGGAAATCCGGATTAGATAAGAATCATTTACGAATCATACGTTTTACGAGTTCTTTAGCTGTTCGTAGAAGAGCATTGTGGGTGAGCCGCCGAAGCTGATGCCCATCCATGCGGCCTCGTCGATTTCGTCCTGGGTGAAGCCTTTTTCTTTTGCTTTTTTCAGGTGCATTTCGAGGCACGGCTCGCACCGCAAGGCAACCGACAGAGCAATAGACATCGCCTGCTTGGTATAGGCGTCCAGGCCGTGGGGAGCACTGGCCGAGCCGAGGAAATCTGTGAATTTGGCCTTAATCTTAGCTATATCCGAACCTTCTGTCTTAGCCGGTCCGGCAGAGCTTACGGCATCGGCACAACAGGGGACTTCTTCAGCCTGTTGCTCTGCGGCAGGAGTTTCCTGCAACTGTTGTTCGGCTTCTGCTGGTTTTTCCGCAGGTTTGCCGGGCTGTGGTGAAGGTATTTTTCGGGTGCCGTCGGTTGTTATATTAACAAGGCCGGTGCCTTTACCTGATACTCTGCCGATGGCTGCGGCGACAGCAATTCCTTCGTCATGCAAGGCCTTTAGAAAATCATCGGTATCTTTTTGGGCGATGGCGATAAGCAAACCGCCGGAGGTCTGGGCATCGTAGCATATATCTACCATTTCCTGCGGCAGTGACTCGACGGGGACAATACGCTTTGAGCAGGATTCCTTGTTTCGCTCGATAGCTCCCGGCAATATTCCCGCCGCGGCACATTCGAGTACGCCGGGGAACAACGGAATATTGTCCCAGATTACCTCGACATCGACTCCGCTGGATAAGGCCATTTCCGATAGATGTCCACAGAGAGAAAAACCTGTAACGTCGGTGCAGGCGTGCGCGCCAAATTTGACCATTAACTGCGATGCGGTTTTATTGAGTGTCGTCATCGACTGGGCCGATGCATTGACACTGGCGGGGTCGGCCCGGCCGATTTGTGATGCGAAGGCCACAATGCCTGTGCCTAACGGCTTGGTCAGAACGAGCACATCGTCCTTTTGCGCATTGGCGTTGGTTACTATCTTGTCCTTGTCTATAATGCCTGTGACGGCAAAGCCGGCTTTGATTTCACTGTCGTTAATGCTGTGGCCGCCGATAATCGCCGTGTCCGCCTCGTTCATCTTGTCGATGCCGCCGGAGAGGATTTCATTCATCGCCCTGTCTGGAACTTTGCGAACAGGAAACCCGAGCACCGAGACCGCCGTCATGGGCGTACCTCCCATAGCGTATATGTCACTTACCGAATTGGCCGCGGCCACCTGCCCGAACATATACGGGTCGTCCACCGAAGGCGTAAAGACATCGACCGTTTGAACCAGCGCCCTGCCGTCGCCCATGTCATATATGCCGGCATCGTCACCGGCGGGCACTCCGACCAAGACACGAGGGTCATCCACTGCGGGTAAACCTTTTAGAACCTGTTTCAAAAACGCCTGGTCTATCTTTGAAGCACAGCCGGCCTTTTCCACGAGTTTCGTTAATTCAATCGGACCAGTCGGACTCTCAAGCCGTTCGCCGGCACATAAACATATATTCTTTTCCTTGAAAATGTCACAGGGACATGGTTTTTTGGGGTCGCAAATGCAGTGTCCAAGCTTTATGGAACGCTGCATAACACGTTTCCGTCTTTCCATATTTATCATCGTAAATATCCTCAACAAATAATAATATCCTAAAAGATTATACTCTTTGCATAATTGCTATACAAGCAAAGCAGTCTGAGATAAGGTTATGTCTTTACTTTGCTAAATCGCTTCGATGCCAGAATTGCCGCACCGAGCGCGCCTGTCATCTGGGGGTCGGGCGATACGGTAATATTTTTTCCAAGAGCGGCCTCTAAAGCTCCGTCCATTCCTGAAATCATAGCCACGCCGCCGGTGAAGATAACAGGCAAATCAATATTGCGTCCTGCCATTGCAATGATACGGTTGGCAATCGACGCCTGAACTCCGGCGACAATATCTTCTCTTGCCTTGCCATCAGCGAGCAGGCCGGTGATTTCCGTCTCTGCGAACACAACGCACATACTGCTTATAGCGGCAGGGCTGCGACTTTCTGAGGCCAGTTTACCAAGCGAATCGAGTCCGACGCCGAGACGCTGAGCAACAACTTCGAGAAACCGGCCGGTGCCGGCGGCACAACGGTCGTTCATTGCAAAATCCCGTACTTTTCCGTCACCATCCAGGCGCAGAAGTTTGCTGTCCTGGCCTCCGATATCAATAATGGTCTTTGCCTCGGGCACAAGCCGGCATACTCCCGCGGCGTGACAGGTAATTTCCGTTATCGTCGTATCAGCTATGCTGACCGCGCCTCTGCCATAACCGGTTGCAACAATTGCAGCCACATTTTTTCTATCGATCGAGTTATCATTCAAAATGTTTTCGAATAGTTCCAATGTGAGTTTATCCTGGGCAACACCCTGGTCTGTCAGGCCTTTCGCTATGACCTGCATATTTTCGGTGTCTATCAAAACTATTTTTATCGCCCTTGAGCCGGCATCGATTCCTGCGTAAATCATCTTGTTCTCCGAGCTTTTATTGTTTCTACGAGGGCCTCCAGCCGGGTACACACCGTCGGACGCATAGAGTCAGTCACCGGCGGGACTTCAATCTCCAGTACGGGAATATCAAACTTGTCCTGAACAATCTCTGTGATAACTTCGCCTTCCAGCGCGCAATGACTTGCACCGGGTATTCGTGATATGAGCACGGCCTCTGCTTTGAAGCGGGTTATATCGGCACAAATCCGCTGCGCTCGGTCAATAGATGAGCCGGTCATCGGATCGGCAAGGGCCATCTGCGCCAGCGCTTCGAGAGGCGGGATGTTTTCGGGGATAGTGTCCAGCGCGTGTGTGAAAAGATATTCGGTGCCGCATATTCTGCCGCCGCAGTCTTCGAGAAGATTCATCACCTGCAAATCCGCCACGGGATTAACCCAGAAGATTTTAGCCGCATCTGCATCGAGGATACCGACGCCCGACTTTACACGAGCTTTCACTTCTTCAAGCAGCTCTTTGAGCACTTCGATAGTCTCCTGCCGATCCGAACAAAAGTGTATCGCCAGCATTTCCGCGATAAGCATTTCGAGGGCCGGAATGGGACACAGCTCGGCGGTAAATGCAAGGTGCCGAAGCTCCGCCAGATACGTGCGGACCTTATTCGCTTCTTTAATCCCGGCTGAAAGTTTATCGGTGTCTAATTGTTCACCTGCTGTTTCTTCCAGAGTAGTTTTAATCCGCTGAAGTTCTGATTTGACGAACTCAACCTGGCACTTCGGGGCAGAGAATCCGCCCGGCAGATTTACCGCTTCTTCGCCCGGCTCAGCTTTGCGGCGATGAGGAATCTCCCACCATAATATCGAATGGCCAAGGCCGTTAAGCCGCTGGGCTATAGCGGAAAAATCGTCGCAGGTCGCTCCGACGCTGCATATTAAGCTGTCGGGAAGAGGAAAATGCGCACCTGTAACAAAAGCCCCCAACATTGCACGCACCGGGCAAAACGACTCGTCTATCCCGAGCGAATCGGCAATGCTCAACAGGCCGGCGCTGAGTTCCATCACACACGGAATCCACCAGGCTCCGTCTGGATAAAAAGCCACTAAATTATCAAACGAATACGCCATCACCGGGACAGTGCCCAAATCTTTCATAGTTCCGATGAGCTTTTTCCCGGCTGCACGGGCATCACGCAGGCGGTCTTCTTCGGACAGCAGAAAGTTCCACAACCTAAGAGCCGCAGCAGAATTATCATACCGAAGCTTTAAGAGCCTTTGGTCACCGTCATTGAGATGCCTGCTGAGCGGCCCGCCATAGTCGGGCTGATTTGTTCCTGCTTTGAGCAACTGCTCGTATCGCAGGTCCCACCGGTCAAGCGTTATTCGTTTCGGCGTGTCACTCACTGCAGCGTCTCCAGAAATGCACGGATTCGATTGTTTGTTCGTTGGTTTGCCGTTTGGTTATTACCCGCTGTGTCAATATCAAGGACGGGTAAATCCGTCCAGTCTTTGAGCCGCTCAAGCTCGGCGTGCCACATATCGCACCACAGGTAACGATGGAAAATAATCCCGCGTGCCCGGGTGTCGGCAAGCCTGCATTTAAGCCATTTATAAAGGCCACTATTCGGCCTGCGTGACGCATCCTGAATTCCATAAAAATATGCGCTGGCCAATTCCAGCAACGGTTTGTCCCTGAGACCAAGACGGTCAAACGGCGCACACATGCCTCTCTGCCCTGTTTCAGTAGCATCCAAGGCTATGTGCCCGCCGGCCTGGGCGGCTATGTCAAATATAACAAAGTCCTGCCTCATCAAGGGCCCGCCCAAAATCGCCAAAGGCACTCCTTCGATTTGCTGATTGGGTATTGCAATATTGTTGAGTATTTCAC
The DNA here is from genome assembly GCA_964634515.1 of uncultured Pirellulales bacterium. Classification (GTDB taxonomy): domain Bacteria; phylum Planctomycetota; class Phycisphaerae; order Sedimentisphaerales; family Anaerobacaceae; genus NIOZ-UU13. The sequence continues at coordinate 4,658 of CAZWME010000102.1, forward strand.
CGGGCCCATTCCTGCCAAACGCAGCAATTGTTTCAGCGTATTGTCTTGCAGGCAAATACCCCCCTGCTGTAAGAATAGACGTACGGGCGGTGTCATAATCGAGCATTATCTGGATCAGAGTATTATCCGATGGTGATTTACCGCCTAAGCCAATCAGGAACCGGCCGAGTCGTTTTAGCTCATCAATATACAACTTTTGCACAGTAACATTCTGCCATGTGTTTGGAACGTTCATAAGAAATAACGGAACATCACACCTACGGACAAGAATGTCGAAAGCGCGGCGCATCTGGTCGCATACCGTTGTTATCACAACGCCGCAGGCTTGTTTATCCGTTATCACCTCATTGATAAAGCCCTGAACAAAAGGACAAACACCTTCGGCGCGAGCAAACGGTCCGGTTGTACCAGCGGTATCGGGTATAACTCTGCTGGGCCGCAGGCCATGGGCGGCAATCCACTCGGCAGGTACATATGGACAGGTGTAGATGACTGTTTTCATCAGTTTCCTCAGTTGGACTCGCCCGCCCTCTCTCGGACTGTTTCGAATAACGCTTCAACCCGCAACGCAATCCGTGCCGAATCGGAGGGCGAGTAGTCCGTCTCAATCCGAAGATAGGGGATACCCAACTCTTCGGCGGCCAGCTTTTTCACAAGGTATGATTCGACATCATAGGTCAGGCAGGCCTGCCAGATAAGCTCTATAATGCACTGCGGCCGGTACTCGGCAAACAATTGACGCAGCACATCCATCCGCCGGTCGTTTTTCGTCATTACCGAACAAGGCAAACGAAAATACTTTTCTGCCAAAGCGACTATCGGGTCCGAGATAGTTTCGTCAACGTCCTCAAGAATGGGTTTAAGTCCCGTGCAGTTGTCCATACATACAACAAGGCCACCATGAGATTCGATAATATCAAGGACCCGCTCGGCACCATGCACTATCGGCACGCCTGTCATCAGCACTCGTACATACGAATTCCCGCAAGAATCATTCTTTTGATTTTTTAACAGTTCAATCGCTTCCATGTACTGACAAAGGTCGGTGTTTATCCCGGAGATAATACTCTTAAACTCCAGCAACTGCCTGCCTGTTAAGGGGGGTGATTTTGATTTCATCAACTCTGCCAGCTCACGCCGCAACCGCCGTTCGCGATTCATAACCGTTATTGCTTTCTTTATTTTTTCATCGGTGACTTCTACGTTAAAATGCTCCTGAAGTTTGGTCCTTAGCTTGCGCAGCTCAGATATCCAATGCGCCATCGCATCGCTGTCTTCGGGTTTCTGAGGCAGCTCCAGCACATACATCGGCCGTGTCTGATTCATCAGCTCGTACATCTTCTTTTTGCCGTCGCAGGTCGTTTCGGCCACAATCAAATCAGCCATTTCGAGGAAGGGATTTGCCTTTTGAAGATGATAGCCGTATGTCGATTTAATCAGAGGACAAAGATTTGCCGGAAGGTCTTCTTCGGCAGGGCCAACCATTTCCGCCGAGCCGCCGCACAGACATACAGGCAGAGCATCGGCAGCCATAATCAACTCCCGCGGCGTATATTCACACATAATGCCAACTATATGTTTGCCTTGAGCTTTGGCCTGCGTAGCGTATTCGAAACAATTCTGTATCATCTTGCCAAACCACTCTAAAGGCCCGCTCGCATTGATTTGTCGCTTATTGTCACCACAGCATTTTGCCATTTTTATCCTCAAATCTTCAAACTAAAGTTTACGGGCGACAAAGAGGCCCTGAGCTATTTTACCGGCATGCGCCAGTTCCTGCATAAAAATCATTTCAGCAGCCATCGACTGCATCAACTCACTATTGAAGCCGATAATTTTCAGGGCATCGTATGTCAACTGCATATTAAGCATATTCAGGTACAAATCAACGTACGGGGCGAACCTGCCGGTATCGGCGGCTATTATGACCTCACAATCATTGGCCGTAAGTAAATTATTGTAACCTTCAAGATTTTGCACGTTCGGAAACTTCATAAAAGTCAAAAAACGTTCGGCTTCGGTGTCGCTTAGTCCCGCCTTTCCTTCAATCCAGTCTGTAAAGGCGATGGTTCCTCCCGGCTTTACTATACGGGCCGCTTCTGCGATCAGCTTTTGTTTATCGACAACATAACACCAGGCATCCTCTCCCCAGATAAAATCAGCACTTGCATCAGCTAATCCACTGTTACAGACATCCGCAAGAGTAAAATCGATTTTTTCGGACAGTCCTTCCTGCTCACATCGACGGCGACCCTGTTCGACGACATTTTCCGTAGCATCTACTCCGTGCATCTGTGACACATCTCGAAAACGCACCAGAAAGCGCATTCCGGCACCATTACAACAACAAAGGTCAACGCCTTTCATTGGCGAGCCGATATTCGCTTTCTCGGCAAGGTCCATCGATGAAGCAAAACCTCCGATATGAATCTGCTGACCCATTATCAATTCCCAAAGCCGCCCCTCAGGCCCACTATAAACGGCCTGAACATCCTTTAGATTAATGTTTTCCATAAACTTCATACTGACTATCCTTCTAATAATATATTCTTACGTTACTTTTCCTCGCCTTGTTTTCACACAAAAAAAGATGGTTAAGAGTAGTTATTTTAATCCAGTTGAGTCGATAATGACTGACGGATTTGCATAAACAAATCGGTAAACTCCTTTGTAATTGTGTTTCTTGGCCGGGGCAGTTCTACATCAAATTCGCGTACAATCCTGCCCGGTCGTTCGCTTAAGACCAGCACTTTTTCACCCAACACCACGGCTTCATCAATGTTATGGGTCACAAATAATATTGTTGTCCGATTTTCCTGCCACAACTCGGTCAACATCTGCTGAAGTTCTCTTCTTGTAGAATCATCCAGCGCGCCAAACGGCTCATCCATAAGCAATAGCCTGGGTTTTATTGCCAGGGCCTGGGCAATCGCCGCTCTCTGGCGCATCCCGCCGGAAAGCTCATACGGATAAGCGTTTTCGAAACCGCCAAGACCCACTTTGGAAAGTAGCTTCAAGGCCTTCTCTTTTCTTTTATTTCGCCCGATGCCCCGCATCTGTAATCCGAAAGATACATTGCCCAAGGTGCTGCGCCAGGGAAACAACGTGTAGTGCTGGAACACGTACGCAATATTGTCACCAAGACGCAAATCCTCAGCAAGACACAGTTGCCCGTCATCCGGACTGTCCAGCCCTGCTATCAGGTTCAGCAATGTAGTTTTGCCGCATCCGGTTGCACCTACAAGTGTGATAAACTCGCCCTCTCGGACAAGAAGATTTAAATCTTCCAGGGCACGAACAGCCTCACCCGAATCCGAATAAAAGGTTTTACTTATATTATTAAGCTCCAGCACAATGTAGGATTCTTGAGAGTCTTGTTTATCTTTTTCTGTCCTCACCAATTTAAATTTCCTTTCCCTGCCAGCGAACAACGCTCGACATAACCTTGCGCATCCCACAACATAGAAGAGCACCTAAAGCGCCAATAATTAACATTGCCGCGATAACAATATCCATTGCCGAATTATCGGAGGCATATATAAGCAGATATCCTATACCACTGTAGCTTCCTGTCATCATTTCAGCCGCTATTATTACGAACCAGCACAGTCCGAGTCCCTGTCTGAGGCCGGTTAGAATCATTGGCATTGCGGCCGGAAGATATACATGCAAAAAGACCTGCCTTCGTTTTGCTCCGAGTGTTTGCGCGAGTAGTACGTAGTTTCGCCGTATACCGGTAACGCCATCAAGCGTGTTGGTAAGCACCGGAAAAAAACCACCAACGAAAATTACGAAAATCATCCCCAACTGAACCTGATCGAGTATGGAATGGCTGTACCCGGCGCCGAACAATTGCGGTAGTGTTTTCAATTTGAAAACCACAATAGCAAACGGAAGCCATGCAATGGGACATAAAGGGCGTAACAGCTCGACAATTGGCTCGATAGCTCTGCGAACAAAGCGGACAGAGCCCATAATTATACCAAGCATCACACCCGCTACTGCGGCCAACAAAAAACCTATCACAACCCGCAACAAACTTACGAGCGTATTACTTAAGAGTGAACCGGATGCGTAGTGGTCTCGCAGGGGATGTGCGAGCTGCTCAAAAACCTTTGTCACCGGAGGAAAAATCCACGGCTGATTAACGTTCCGTGCCGAGATTTCCCATATCGTGAGCAATATAATGGGTATGATAACCCAGCCCAAGACGTTCGGTTGATGATGAGATTTTTTAATTTTCAGCTCTTCTTTGCGCAAGTTTCTTCCTCGCCGATTCCAATAATGATAAATCGTATGCTATTTGTGACACTTCTTTAGATTCAAGCCCCTGCAGCTTGCCTCTAAAGATACTCAGTCCGTCCATTGCCTCTTTCCATTTGTTCATAGTCTGGCGCCATTGTTCTGACGGTTCCATAGAATAGCCGCTTGTCGGGATGCTCATCCGCTCCACCGTTTCAGTTGTCCCTATCCATCGCACAGCAGAGGCCACAGTATTCTTCAGGTCGCTGTTGATAGTTTCATTGGCCTGCAAAAAAAGTACAAGTAAATCCACGATTGCCTCATCTTTATCTTTGAGTGCATTGGAATTAGCTGCAATACAACAACACGGATGATTGCGAAATTTTCCGGGGGGCAGTTCCTCAAGGTCACAGATGATTCTTCCTATACCTTTTTCAACTGCAATTGCGGGAAAGGGATTATTGCCCGCATAACCGTCAATCAAACCACTACCCAAAGATATATTTAATTTGCCGCCTCCATTGACGTTTACCATGTGAACCTGTAAATCGGTTTGCGAAAGGTCACCTCCAAAGGTTATACCTTCGTATTTGAGAGCTTCCTCAAATATGACCTTGGCCACCGCCACCGGATTTTTATAGCCGATGCGCAGAGGTTTTTCCGACGTTCTGGTTAGTTCTACAAATTCTTCCCAGTTTTCAGCTTTAAAATCAGGCCTTACCACGAACATGTCACCTTTATAGTGCAATGGCGATATGAGCTTTATCGGAGCGCCGCTGTCAACCGAAGCAAGTACAGCCGCCACTCCACCGAAACCAACCTCAATGACATTTTGAGCAAGTGCAGTGGGCATTTTCGAGCCGCCGCCTACTTTGACGATTTCCACGTCGGCAACCTTCCTGTCATTATCGTATAGCTCATACAATTTGCGGTCTTCGATGACCTTCACATTTATTTTGCTTTCTTTTGCATATTCAGAGGCATTATCCAGAGCAACAAACAGGGCTACGTGATGGTCGTGGCCGACATGGCCGAGCTTTATCGTAACCGGTTCCGACTGTCCCGGTGCATCTTCTTTTTGTTTACAGCCGGGCAGCAAAACTGCAAAGATGATTAGAAAAGCGAATAAGCATATGCACTTTTTCATCATTAAGCCCTTTCGGATTTATCGTTTCTTTATCAACCACAGATTTTAAATAATTCCCGGTTTACCATCTGCGGAAAATTTTCAGGACAATTCCAACCCTGTCTCTGTCGGTGAATGTGGAATCAAGATTTACAGGAACGCCGGCC
>CAZWME010000103.1:0-10183 GCA_964634515.1 uncultured Pirellulales bacterium
CAATAGTGATATGCTCCCGAGCCGATTTGAGTGCATTTGCAACTTTTATATTGACATCGTTGACATCTGCTTCAGCCGATGGCATTTCAGGTGCAAACCCGACGATGAGTGATGTCATTACGTCAAAATGCTCGACCATTTTGCCCAGATAGGTCTCTCCGACTTTTCTGGGCCGAAGTGAAACTTGGGGTATTTTGCCAACTATCTTGCCTCTATCTTGCCATTGATCAGGCGTGACAATCTCTTCAAGGTTGCTTTCTGCCTTGACTGCTTTATCCCTATACTCCTCGATTTTGAGATAGCAGATACCCGCAATGATGATTGCGACTAAAAAAAGCCCTACAAAGGTTATTAGTGTGTAGAGCATAGCATTGCTTTGCTTTCTCCTGCGTGCTGGCATAGTAAAACTCCTCACAAATACAGAAAAATCACCCAAATAGCTTGTTTTCAGAACTTATTATAGCCCTAAGCGGCTTCTGAGTCAATAAAAAAAAGATAACAAAAAAGCCTTTTTGCTATGGGACGGATGTTCGAACATTTACCGGACCGGTTCCGGCTTAGAGTCCATAGGGTCGGTTAAACTCTCAAAGTTTCTCTAAAAGACCTGATAATTGGCTGATTTGGCGGATTGTATGCTGTGCGGCGGCCCCTGCTTGCCCGCAGACCGATGTGTGTAACCGGGCCGGGCGGAGTATCTGGATGGTCGCAAAACCTAATTTATTCGGTGCGATAAAATCCTTTTTTTCATTATCTGCGATATAAACCGTATTTTCCGGCTTAGCTTTCAAGCTCTGTAATATCTTTTCAAACCCCACAGGGGACGGTTTCCAGAATTCCCTTCCGAGCTGTTCGGTATAGACTATGGACTTAAAATATTTTTCAATGTCTAAGGCCTGAACTTTCAATTGTTGCCCGGGCAAAAAGCCGTCCGTAAGCAGAGCCAATGTGTATTTTTTGCTTAGTTCACAAAGGGCGTCACGGCTGTCCGTCGGCAGAGTAATTTTGGGCTTGTGCCGTCGATAAACTTCTATTAATTCTAAAATAAGCTCATCATCATAACCTATCTCAAGCTCATCCAGAGCTGTGTTGAAGGTCTTTGTGCGATTGCCCGTACTGAATTGTTCCCGGAAAGCGGCGAAAATACGCTTAGTCTCAGTCATAGACGAAACGGTATTGGCAAGAAACTCAGCTACGGCGGCAAAGCCGCTTTTGCAATACTCGATTTCATCGTAAAGCGTATCGTCTAAATCAAAAATTACGGTCGTTATCATTGTCCATATCTCGTATACATTTTGCGGATATAAGAAGTCTCAGCTTGTCGGTATTTAGGAAAATCTTATTTCCCTTTTATCTGCTGCTCTATGATCCAAAGGGGAAGGTTGCGAAGCAACCGCAGAGTTTGGGGCTCACTTCGGATAAGTGCTTATTCCTAATATACTCCACGCAATTGTCAAAACTATTCCTACCCCAATTAGGCAACCGCTCATTTTTCCCATAGAAGAACTCAGGGGAGTTCTTGCCTCTTCAATCCAATGTTTTCTCAAATGCTGAGCGATTTTCCCCTCAAATAACCCGGCAAAACCGTCAGTGATTGAATCTCCTACAGCGCTTCCAACAATTGCACCAAGCACTCCTGCGAAACTTGCTCCTATTAATGCTGCGATTCTTAAAAATGCCGTATCAATTACTCCAAATATGATATCCGCACCAGTCGACTTTACTGACCTACCATAAATCTTTAATGGAATCCAGGGAATAAACCCTAATAGAATTATTATCAGACCGATTAATCTTGAATTATGGATTGCGAAAGAAATAACAGTAACTATTATAATCGAAATTATTATTACACTTGTTAGCGCTGGCATAAATCCTTGTTTTTTAATATTGATGTTCATATTACAATGCCTTGTAGATTGTTATAATGGAAAGAGCTATAACAGATATTGCAAGCCCGATTTCCAGGGAAAGTGGCTTTGTTTTTAATGAAATCTTACTTCCTACTCTCACGCCTATAATTGACCCTATAAGAACGTATAATGCTGGCAACCAGATTATGTTGCCCCTAGGCCAGTATATTGCTATAGCACCAAAGGCTGTAAAAATGCTTACGAACAATGAGGTTGCAATTGCTTTACGTGTTTCAAGACCGATACTCTTAAAAAGAGCCGGATAGAGAGAACCACCACTTCCACCTTTCAAACCTGTTAAAAAACTTACAAAAAATGAAAAACTAAAAATGTTTTTACGATTAGGCTTAATTCTATGTACAAGCATAGGTATGATTCTCTCTGAAAATATTCCAAATACTATTACAAAACAAAAGGTAACAAAGATAATTGCTAAGACTAAATTTGGAATAAACCCAACAAAAATTGCTCCGATTATTTCTCCTAAAACACCTCCAATAATCGCATAGATGACTATATTTCTTGCAATATTTTTTCTCTGAGTTACTGCGCCTACTAATGATGAAAAAGGTATAACAACAAAATTAATTCCGAAGGCACTCAATAAAGGCAATCCCATAAGATTAAGCAACGGTATTCTAACCGAACCCCCACCTATCCCAAACATACCACTCATAAAACCTGCGAAAAGTCCGATACATAGGTAGATTACGATTTGTGTTATCCACGCCATATTTTCTCACTTATTATGTATTTGGCTTATTATACTTCTTGCCCCTGATTTCATAGAACATAAAATATACAAAATATGCTGTACACTTATTACAATGTAATCTTACATATTGTCGGCACAAATGTCGATAATTTTAAGTGACTGGTTGTTAGTGAATGTTCTTTAGTAAGGCGAAGCTATGAAATTTTTGCAAATAATGCGTCCTTTGCACTGGACCAAAAATATGTTCGTGTTTGCAGCCCTTGTATTCGGACATAAGCTTAATGTGCCTTTGGCTCTCGGAAGGGCGATTGGTGGTTTTGCCTGCTTTTGTTTGGCAGCTTCGGCTGTTTATATCTTCAACGATATAATTGACCGTCAAAGAGACCGTCTCCATCCAGAAAAATGTAAAAGACCCATTGCCTCCGGTAAGGTGGCCATTAGTTCGGCTGTTGTAGTTGCTGTTCTGTGTGCTGCCGCGGCGATTACTGCCGCCTTTCTACTTGGCCGGACCTTTGCGTCTATTATACTGATATATATTATGCTTATGGTTTCTTATTCGCTTTTGCTAAGAAGAATAATGATTCTCGATTGTGTAGTCATAGCGATTGGTTTTTGCCTGCGGGCAGTTGCAGGAGCTGTCGTAGTGGAAGTCTTTATCTCGCAATGGTTGATTGTCTGTACGTTTGCTTTGTGCCTGTTTCTGGCCTTTGGCAAACGTCGCAGTGAAATAGCCCTGCTGCGACAGGATAGCGAATCGTTTCGAAATACGCTGACCGGCTATACGACCGAGCTTTTGGCTCATATGATCGATGTAACAAGTGGCCTGGCGGTGGTATGTTTTCTGCTTTATGCTATGGACGACAAAACTTTCCAGGTTCACGGTAGTAATAATCTTGTCTATACTACCCCATTGGTTTTGTATTGCATTTTCCGTTTCAGCTCGTTAATACAAACAGGCAAATACACGGGCCCGATACAGCTTGTTTGTACTGATTTGCCGTTTCAGATTGGTTTTGTGGTCTGGGTTATTGCAAGTGTCGTAATTGTTTACGCCGACAAGCTCGGTATTAATTTTGGCGGTATTTTCCAATAACGACCTATGGGTCATGATTAGGATTGATTATTAAATGGCTGAACAAAGATTACAGAAGGTTTTAGCGGCGGCAGGCATCGATTCTCGAAGAAAATGCGAAGAGTTGATACTTGAAGGAGTTGTCCGAGTAAATCGCAAAGTTGTCGATAAGCTGCCGGCTTTCGTTGACCCGGATAAAGACATCATAACCGTAAACAGCAGAAAGATTCGTGCTGCTCGGAAAGTATATTTTATTTTGAATAAGCCTAAAGGCGTCATTTGTACCAACCGTGATCCTCAAGGGAGAAAAAAAGCGATAGATATTATCCATTCAAACGAGCGTATCTTTTGTGTCGGCAGACTCGATGCGGACACCACGGGTTTGATTATTCTGACGAACGACAGTGAATTGTCAAACAGGTTGACTCATCCCAGATACGGAATAGCCAAGACCTACGTAGTCAGGATTAAGGGTGAGATTAAACCCGAACAAATAGAAAAGTTGAAAAAGGGAATCTGGTTGGCGGAAGGCAAAACCTCTCGGGCATCGGTGAAAATATTAAAACGCAGGCACATAGAATCTTCGATTGAAATTACGATTCGACAGGGCCTTAACCGCCAGGTACGCAGAATGCTGGCGAAAATCGGCCTGCCTGTAAAATCGCTGGCGAGAGTAAAAATCGGCAGGCTTGCCATACGAGGACTCGGCGTCGGCAAATCCAGAGAACTGACTAAGGCCGAAGTGACTTACCTGAAAAAAGTCACCGCAGACTAATCGCTCGATACACAAATGCCGATGTAAGATTAATCGCCCATTAAGATAAAAAAGCAGTCTTAATCTGAAAACGCGATTGAAGGTGTTGAATTAATGAGTGCTAAACGCCGAGCAAAAAAAAGGAAATCATTATCACATACTCAAAGAGAAGTCCGGCATCATAAAACACGAAGTCACTCAGAAGAGGACAAAAAGCAGGCCCAGCCAACAACGATAACCGGCCGGCGATTGTGGCTTTTTCGCCTTGCAGCTCTTACGATTATTCCCGCTCTGCTTTTGTTATTGGGCGAGTTGTCTCTGAGGATAGCTGGTTACGGTTTCTTCCCCCATGCGATTATGAAATGTCAGGTTGACGGCAGAGATGCTTATTGTGACAATGTTAAATTTGGCTGGAGATATTTCCCAAAAAATCTTGCACGTGATTTTGAGTCGTTCACTTTTCCTGCCGAAAAGCCGGACGATACTTATCGAATTTTTATACTCGGCGCTTCTGCTGCTCAGGGCACGCCGGAACCGGCGTTTAGTTTCGGGCGGATTCTGCAGGAAATGCTGAAAGATAAATATCCTGAGGTAAATTTTGAAATTATCAACACCGCAATGACGGCTATCAATTCACATGTCGTCTTGCAAATAGCAAAAGATTGCGCCCGCTACGACCCAGACCTGTTCATCGTATATCTTGGCAACAACGAAGTTACCGGGCCATATGGGGCTGGAACCGTATATACTCTTCCTGTGGCCAATTTAGCTGTAATCCGTACCGGCATCGCCCTCAAAGCAACCAGGCTGGGGCAGCTTTTAACCAGCTTTGCAGATTTGGTTGGTGCCCAAAAAGATACTCCCAGAGTTTGGCTTGGCTTGGAGATGTTTCTCAACAATCATGTTCAGGCCGATACCCCTCCTTTAGAAACAGTTTACCGCAATTATCAGAAAAATATAGAGGATATAAGACGCATTGCCTCAAAAAGCCACAGCAAAATAATTTTCTGTACTGTCGGAAGCAACCTGAAAGACAGCCCGCCATTTGCATCTCTGCATCGGCCGGATTTAACTCCGGCAGAAATGAAAAAGTGGGACGATATTTACCGGCAGGGAGCCGAACACGAATTACAGGGTAATTATACCGGTGCTATCGAACGCTATTTGGAAGCCGCAAAGATTGATGACCGTTACGCCGACCTGCAGTTTCGGCTGGGACGATGCTATTGGGCCGACACCGAATATCAAAAGGCACGGGAAAGATATATTCGAGCACGTGAGTTGGACACACTTCGTTTCCGCGCTGATACTCGGATTATTAACATTATTCGCGATACCGCCGCCGGCAAGGCCGCCGAAGGTATTTACCTAACGGACACAATTGAGGTGTTTGAAAAAAACAGCCCACATGCAACTCCGGGACAGGAACTGTTTTATGAGCATGTACATATGAATTTCAAAGGAAATTACTTTCTCGCTAAAGCACTTTTTGAACAAGTGGAAAAGATACTTCCTCCTAATTTGGCAAAAATTCAGGGGACTGATAAGCGTCAAATATTAACCGAAGACGATTGTGCTGAACGTCTGGCTTACACCGGTTGGGATAGATACCTGATTGCCGATAAGGTCCTTAACAACTTTATAAAAAAACCGCCGTTTACCAACCAGCTTTACCAGCAGGAACGTGTAACACAAATGGAGCAAAATGTTGAGGCCCTGAAAAGGTATCTTGCTCCCGAAGCCATCGAAAATGTTGTCCTCCAGTATCGTCAGGCGATTCAGAAATCACCTTCGGACTGGCGTCTGCGTTGGAAATATGGAAAATTATTAACCGAAGGATTGAAAGATTATAAGGGAGCGTCCGAACAGTTGCGGCTATTGCGTAAGTGGCTGCCGCATTCTTATATAGTATACACCGCATTGGGAGCGATGTCACGCGGACTGGGGGATATTGATCAAGCTGTCGCTCAATACAAGGAGGCGATACGAATCAAACCCACCTGTATTGAGGCGCATTACTTCCTGGCATGGGCATACCACAAGCAGGACAGGATTGATGAATCAATAGAATATTATTACAAAACGCTGCAACTACATCCGACTAACGTGTCGGCATATAACAATCTGGCTGAGATACTGTTCAGGCAGGGCAAAATTGACCAGGGTATTGAAGTATATCGTAAAGGCTTGCTTTTTGTCCCGAACAGCTCGATTTTGCATTGTAATCTGGGTGTTCTATTGGACAGGCAGGGCAATAGAAACGAGGCCATCAAAGAGCTTAACACCGCTATAAGGATAGACCCGAATTCACCTAAAATACGCAGAGTCATGGAAGTTATATTGAAAAAAGGTAATTGACCTGGCCGGAAAACATCACCGTTTATCGTTAAAGTGCTTTTTAATCCGCGCAAATGCAAAACCAACAGAATAACGGGGCAATACTTTGGAAAAATGGGGTTTTGAGATGGAAAACGCTTTTTTGCAATTATATTCGGTTTACACTTGCATTTTTTATGTAATATCATATATTTAGCGTTTTTGATGGGGTAGAATCCCGTCCTGCGTCAAAGTTAAATAGAACAGGAGCGTATTTAATGTCGAGAGAATGTTTTTTTACGGGCAAGCGAACCGTATCGGGCAGAAGTATAGCCCGGCGTGGTAAGGCTAAATATCTTGGCGGTGTTGGTAAAAGAGTGACCGGCAGCACCAAAAGAAAGTTTAAGCCGAATATACAAAAAGTTCGGGCGGTTGTTAACGGCAAGGTTTGCAGAATTAAAGTCTCGGCCAAAGCCATTCGTATGGGTCTTGTGCAGAAGCCTCCGAAGCGGGATTACAAACCCGCTGAAAAGGCCGCTGACTGACAAAGCTTGTTATCAAGTGTTTTCTTAATAGCGGGGCGGGTTATGCCTCGCTTTTTTTCTTTCGGTGGGGATTGAAAATGACAGAGAAAATCGACCAGACTCAGGTCAGAAAGGTCGCAAAATTATCCCGGCTGGATTTAACCGAAGACGAGGTCGAGGAATTTACCGGACAATTAAGCGCAATCCTTGAATACGTCGAAAAAATGAATGAGCTGGACACTGCCGGCGTTGAACCGTTGGCGCATTGTTTGCCGGTCAGCAATGTTTTGCGTGAAGATTCCGCCAAAGAGTCGCTCGGTACAGAGAAGGTTTTGGCTAATGCACCCCAGAGGGATGATGAGTTTTTCAAAGTGCCGAAAATACTGGATGATGGTTCCGGTGCGTAAAAGAAAGTCTTAAAACAGATTTGGAGGTATTAGACCATGAAGGCGAATTATTTAATATGTTCTTTATTTATGTCTTTGTTTTTGATTGGTTGTGCACAGATGGAGAAAAAAATGAACTCAATTCCGCCGGGCTCTCAGCAATCCCAGATGTTTGAAAAGAAAATAACAAAAACTGTAAGCTGTAATTATTTGCTGTTTCTGCCGGAAGACTACGGGAAAAAACGGCAGCGCTGGCCTTTGATGGTATTTCTGCATGGTGCCGGTGAACGCGGCAGTGATTTGAACAAGGTGAAGGTGCACGGCCCACCGAAGATAGTCAAAAACAGAAAGGATTTTCCTTTCATCGTGGTCTCTCCGCAGTGTCCCGAAGACGATTGGTGGACGGAGAAAGCTGAAGTGCTCATAAACCTTGTGGATGATATCTCGGCTCGATATAAGGTCGATAAGAAAAGGATTTATCTGACGGGTTTGAGTATGGGTGGGTACGGCACCTGGGCTCTGGCCTCCTCTTATCCCGAACGCTTTGCCGCTATTGCGCCTATGTGCGGCGGCGGCAGCCGTATAATGTCCTTGAGACTCAAAGATATTCCCATCTGGGTTTTTCACGGAGCAAAAGACCCCGTGGTCCCGCTCGAAGAATCCGAAGAAATGGTCAATGCCATAAGAAAACGTGGCGGAGACGTCAAATTCACAATCTATCCCGACGCTGGCCATGATTCATGGACCGAGTCGTACAACAATCAGGAACTTTATGACTGGTTCCTCGAACATCGTAAACAATAGCAGGAATAAATAATCTGATTTTCAACGATGGAAGAGCTAAGTGCAAACCAGTTGCGCGATAAAATCGCGGCAGGAAAAATAAGCAGCCTCGAAGCGACTAAAGCTGTTTTTAAGCGTATAGATAAGCTTGAGCCAATCATTGGTGCTTATATCAGCACTTATCATGACATGGCGTTGGAAACAGCAGCGGATATTGATCGACGCATAGCCGCGGGCCAATCCGTAGGCCGGCTTGCAGGTGTCCCTGTTGCGATAAAAGACAATATGTGCACCACTTTCGGAGCTACTACCTGTGCTTCGAGGATATTGGAAAATTTCCACGCACCCTACAACGCCACGGTTGTTGAAAAACTTCTGGCCGCCGATGCCGTAATAGTCGGCAAAGCAAATATGGACGAGTTTGCGATGGGTTCGAGCACGGAAAACTCCGGCCTTAAGCAGACAATCAATCCGTGGGACACCTCCCGTGTACCGGGTGGAAGCAGCGGCGGTTCCTGTGCGGCGGTAGCGGGGCGATTGTGTTTTGCGTCACTCGGCTCGGATACCGGTGGTTCGATTCGCCAGCCCGCCAGTTTCTGCGGAGTTGTGGGCTTAAAGCCGACATACGGCTGCGTTTCTCGATACGGACTTGTCGCCTACGGTTCGAGCCTGGATCAAATCGGGCCTATAACGCAAACTGTTGCTGATTCGGCTTTGATGATGAATGTCATAGCCGGCCACGACCCCGCAGACAGCACCAGTGTTGACGAAAATATTAGTCCTGTCTGTGATTATCTTGAAAAGCTCGATGAGCCTCTGGACAAGCTTAAAATTGCAATTGTTCCCCAATTCGCCGCCGGTGCCGACCGGCAGGTGCAAAAGGCAATCACCGAAGCGATTGACGTATATAAAAAGCTCGGAGCCGAGGTCATAGAAGTAAATATGCCTCATCTGGATTATGCCATTGCCGCATATTATCTCATTGCTACCGCTGAGGCATCGAGCAACCTGGCTCGCTATGATGGTGTTCATTACGGCCATCGAAGCGAAAAGGCCGAAGATTATATCGAGGTCTATTCCAAGTCCCGCGCCGAGGCGTTCGGCCAGGAAGTTAAAAGGCGAATTATGCTCGGAACCTATGCCCTTTCGAGCGGTTATTACGATGCTTACTATTTGAAGGCACTCAAGGTTAGAAATTTAATACGTGCCGATTTCACCGGCGCTTTCGAAAAATGCGATTGCATTATGATGCCGGTTTCCCCGACGACGGCTTTCAAAATCGGAGAAAAAGTCGATGACCCTCTGACGATGTATCTTTCTGATATTTATACGATAGCCGCCAATTTAGCCGGCATCCCGGGCATTAGTGTTCCTTGTGGTTTCGACGATAATAATCTGCCGATAGGTCTGCAGATACTTGCACCGGCCTTTGGAGAGGATAAGTTACTGCGGATAGCGAGAATGCTTGAAAGCCAGACCGACTGGCATAAAAGAAAAGCGCCGGATATTAGTTAAAAAGAGAAAATGAGCAGCGACTTGCACTACAAACTTATAGTTGGATTGGAAATCCACGTACAGCTTTGCACGAAAAGCAAGATGTTCTGCGGTTGTGCGGTGGAGTTTGGCCAAAAGCCCAATAGCAGGGTCTGTCCGGTGTGTCTTGGTATGCCCGGTGTTCTGCCGGTGATGAAT
Organism: uncultured Pirellulales bacterium; assembly: GCA_964634515.1. Taxonomy (GTDB): domain Bacteria; phylum Planctomycetota; class Phycisphaerae; order Sedimentisphaerales; family Anaerobacaceae; genus NIOZ-UU13. The sequence continues at coordinate 10,153 of CAZWME010000103.1, forward strand.
AAGCAGGCGTTTGAGTACGCTGTTCTTGTCG
>CAZWME010000104.1:0-10177 GCA_964634515.1 uncultured Pirellulales bacterium
GAGAATGAAAACGCCAGGATGACAGAAACGAAAGCCATCGAATTATTGGAAGCAAAAATACGTAAATCAATCAAATATCGTCTGCATGCAGACGTCCCGGTTGGAATTTTGCTGAGTGGTGGGGTAGATTCAAGCACAATAACTGCTATAGCTTCGCAGGAATCCTCTACACAAATACAGACTTTTTCTGTTGGATTTAAAGAGGAAAATTATAACGAACTTGACTACGCAAACTATGTAGCCAAAAGATACAACACTGACCACAACACTTTTATATTATCAGCTTCTGATGCCAAGAATTATCTCCTTAAATCCGTCATTCAGTACGGAGAACCTTACGGAGATAAAGCCTCACTTCCGTCTTTGCTGGTTTGTGAGGCAGCTTCGCAAAAACTAAAGGTAGTTCTTAACGGTGACGGAGGAGATGAGTTGTTGGCTGGTTATCCCAAATATAACATTCTTCCATTTCAGCGTTTATTGGGCAGGAAAACCTATTATTGCCATCAACTGGCACATCAAATGTCACAACTTCTGTGCAATATCCCACAAAACTCCTTAATGCAAACCATTTTTCAAAAATTACTTGTATTAATAAGTCCTTTACAGCGAATACTCTGCTTTAATGACTTTGTACGGCCGTATGACCGCACCATTCTCTATTTGCAGGAATTTGCCAAATCAACAGGAAACGCCAGGTGTGAATATGAACGGTCACTTCTGAATGAAACAAGTTTTGACACTCATCCTATAAACCAGTTGCTAAGCATCGACTACCGTAACTATTTGCCATATGACTTATTAGTAAAGGTAGATATTGCAAGTATGGCTTTCGGCCTTGAAGTGCGGTCCCCTTTTCTTGATCATGAGTTAATGGAATTTGCAGCCACGCTACCTGTCAATTTTAAGATTCGAGGAGGAACTGGAAAATATCTATTGAAAGAGATAGCGATTAAATATCTGCCGGAAGAGTTGCTGTTTCGCAAGAAACAGGGTTTCAATATCCCTGTTGCCAATTGGATGCGAACAGAATTCAATTCATTTATAAAAGATATGGTGGCCGACACAACGCACCCCCTCTGGATTTACTTTCGGAAAGATACCGTAGCCAAGTGGATGAAACAACACGAGCGGGAGTATTGTAATCATGGATATCGGCTCTGGCTAATACTTATTCTTGGGATATGGTTGCAGGAGCACCATCATTCCAACAAGTTAGAGCGATAAGATGTCAGGCAATGGAAAAAACTTCTTTACAGAATAACTTCATGATCCGGAATATTAGATTATAATTTGCGATTTTCAGCATTTACGATGTAAGCCTTTCGCTTTATAGTTTCCTCAGGAGAATAATATGGTGGATTCACAAAACAATATCTCAAACGGGCTGTCGGCAGCAACAAATATACAGGATGAAATAAATCTGATTGATTATTTCATGGTTATCTGGAGACATAAATACATGATTTTATTTGGCGCTGTATTGCCGGCATTCATACTTGGCCTGATCCTTTTCTTTTCGGCAAAAAGCTATAAAACAACGTATGTCTATAGTGTCAAAGACCAAACCACCTACAATGCTAAAGACCAAGGTGTCTACGGTATGAGAGTTCAGAGTATCTATGGCGTGAGAGACCAGAGCAGCAATGATATGAGCAATTGGAATCTCGACGAAAAAAATTATAATGTTTTCCTCGGCAAATTTTACAGCGGGGAAAATATAGACAAAATCGCAAATAAATTACGTGAAAAGGATATGAGCATCTATGCTGAGCTAATAAGCGGAGGGGCAGTACGCCTGAAGCAGTTGGTGGACTTTAACGTTTGGCCTTCGTACGCCTATCTTTCCAAGGCAAGAATAACAAACGACGCTCAATTGGAACACCCCGAACAACTAAGCGCTCAACTGCTCAACATGATAATATGTACTAAACAAAGGAATGATATTTATAAACTATCTTCTGTGATAAGGGATAATCTGGAAAATGTAATCTCTGTGTACATGGTAGAAGAGCATCTCAACGTTAATACAAGAAAGCTACGATCGCAAATCGCCGACATTGAAGATGACTGGTTTGAACTGGAACTCGCCTTAAAGACAAACAAAACAGTTATGACAAAACTGAAAAACATACAATCTCCCGTTTCAGATGAAAACACAAGCAGCTTCACTTTGCAGTTCGATATCGGTGGAAAAACTGAATACCTCCCTCTTAAGTACCAAATACAAGTCGTCGAATCAAAAACAACACAACTCGAAGGGGAAGTTGAGACAAACGAGAAAAGATATATTTATTATAAGAATTTATTAACCCTAAATGAGAAGCTTTTAGTTGAGTTAGCAAATAAAACGTCTTCATACTATACAATTACTCAGTTTCACTCATTTTTGACAGATTTAGCTGATAGTTATAAAGACAAGGAATTAAAGAGTTATCTAAATTCATACATCAAGAGAATTGAGAATAGAATGTCAGCAAGAGAACCTGTCACGGAAAATCCAACAGTCTATACTGTTGAAAATGTCACTGTTCGGAAAAGTGCTTTTGTGTTTGTGATATGGTTAACCATCTTTGTGTTTGCGGCTTTTTTATTAGAGGGAATCCGAAAAAGACGGGATCGTACCTCATAAAAGCTTTTTGTTGATAAGCAAAACAACAAATTGCTCTTGTGAACCGGTCAATAAGAATGGAATCTGTGGGGTAGAATACTGTGATAAGAAAATAGATGGCAAGGGATTGAAACGGCCGGAAATATAGAAAATGTAAACCAGAAGCGAGCGTTTGTAAGAAACAAAAGAAATTATGACAAATACAGGACAATTTCAAACAGAAACCGCAGCAGAACACAAAAAACCGGCGAGAACAAACATATTTGAGGTTATTTACAACTGGCCTGCGGCAATGATTACGCCTATATTTCTTCCGTTCTCTGTTACTCCAAATCAGATAACAATTATATCCGGATTATTCGGCATCGCAGGTGCAGCTTTGTTGGTCCTTAAAAGCCATCTTATGTTGGTATTAGCCGCTGTTTTTATTCAACTGTTCGCTATTCTGGACCTGGTGGACGGTAATATTGCTCGAGCAAAGAATATGCAGTCGAGTTTCGGAGCGTGGCTGGATATTTTTTTTGACAAGTTAAATGATTTTTTACTGATTGCATGTCTAACCATCGGCGCGTATCGCGATATATCCCGGCCACATGTTCTTATTCTTGGCATGTGTCTTATGGGATTTGTATTTTTCTCTCAGTTCTCCATGGAAGTGAATAACATGAGATTTAACCCGATAGATAATGCAAGAATAAGAAACTTTGGCCAAACTCAATCGCAGCATCGGAACCTTAAGAGACTAATGCCATTGATAGGGCTTTTCAGAAACATCTTTAAGCATACTATTTTAGGACACAGTTGCTTCCTGTTTTTGATTTCAGTTTTTGCCTGTTTTAATATCAGATATTATGGCCTTTGTTTTTTGGTGCTTCACGCGATTGTTACTCTTGTACTCATAATCACGTCCATTTTCTGTCGGCTGTGGTAATATGAAAAAATATATTTTTCTTTTTGACAGTGTTTTTGTACCCAAACGTGTTCTTACACCATTTACACATTTTTACATTTTGTATTTTTCTGGAGCCCAAAGTTTTTAAGATGAAGATCTGCTGTATGAAAGTTAATATCACAACGGTAACTATCACAAGCTTTTTCATTGTTTTAGTCATATGGAGTATAAGGACATCATATAATGGACCGTAAGATATCTTTTCTTATAAGCTCATTGCAAGGAGGAGGAGCAGAACGGGTCTGTATTGCATTAGCGAACGGCTTTGCTGAACGCGACATTGAAGTCGATTTGTTAGTGCTTAATCTTAATGACGCCAAATATCAACACAAACTCTGTGAAAAAGTCAATCTAATCAACCTTAACCGTTCCCATGCGAGAACCAGCTTTTCCCCTCTTACAAGATATCTTCGTACTAACAGACCTCAGAAGATACTGGTCTTCAATCACCAACTGGCTGTCGTGTTGATAGTTTTAAGAAAGATGCTGGCCTTAAAGTTTAAGATCATTTCCAGGAATATAAACACGCTATCATACCAAAACAAAATTGAGCAGTCTTTGTGGCATAAATATATTGTCTATTTTTTCACAAAAACATTTTACCATCATGTGGATCACATTATAGCTCAGTCTCGTGGTATGGCTAACGATTTAGCTAGCAACGTTGGATTAGACCGGAAAAGAATTTCGGTGATAAACAATCCCATAACGATCAAGACTGATTGTGTATCCGAAGATAAAGCGATTTTACCCAAAACCAGGGATGATAGGCAGCAAATCCTTTTTATTGGAAGTCTGACACCTCAAAAAGGAGTTTGTCTCCTAATTGATGCATTCAAATTATGCGTCGAATCGAATCCCAGGCTTACGCTGTGTGTAGTAGGCCAAGGCCCATTAGAGAAACAGTTGAAAGCACAGGTAAAACGATTGGAAATGCAAGAAAAGATTTTCTTCGAAAGCTTTGTAAGTAACGTGGAAGCTTATTATTCCAATGCCTACGTAACTGTCTTATCATCCATTTATGAGGGATTTCCAAACGTGCTTATAGAATCATTAGCTATGGGCACACCTGTGGTAGCCTTCGACTGCCCTTCAGGACCAGAGGAAATTATTATCGATGGCATCAATGGGTATCTTGCCAAATATCTTGATGTCGAGGATTTGTCGACAAAACTTAGCGAAGCTTTAAATCGCAACTGGGACAGCAAGAAAATTAAAACAAGCGCGGAAAGATTTGATAGCGATTACATTATCACAGAATACATAAAAGAAATCGACAGGCTTTGATTTGGAAACACAAATACTTACAACCAAACAGTTACTAACGTCTAAAACAATTGCTTTGGCTTTTTTAATAGGCTCGATTGTGTTCACTTATGGCCTTCGTACATCCGCTTTTTATGTTAACTGGGTAGTTGGTTTGCTTGTTCTATCAGTTGCGGGATTATCTTTAGCATATAAGCTTAAAATTAATAAAGCATTCATGTTCAGTTGGTTCTTAATGTCGTTATGGTTACCCTATGTCCTTTTGTTAACCCCTCTGGTCTATGATAAGGTTACACACTTAAAATACATAATCGTCTCGAATTTCTACATCACAATGTGTCTTGTTTTAGTACATATTCTGGAGCGCAATAGACCTTGGCTTTTAGGCGTCATTTTTTTCCTGAACTTCTTATGGGTGTTAGTTAATATTTTTTTACTAATACTTTTTTTAAGGGGCACTCCTCTTTATATCGATCCTGATTTTTCAGGAGTGTTCCCCAACCGTAATCAATTTGCAATCACCACAACAGTCCTTCTCGGGCTGTTATTATTTCATAAAAAATATTTGAAAGGTAAATTACTTAAGACATCGAACTTACTGGTCATAGGTGATATAGTCCTCATTATTTCGAGCGGTTCCGTTAATGGGCTCATTGGAGCAAGCTTCCTAGTAAGTTGGTACATCTGGTTTAATGCACAAAAATGGAGAAAATTACTTTGCATTTGCATCGTAGCGGTATTGTTGTTGGGATGGATACACAGAGGAAATTTTGCAAAGTATCCCAGGGACAGTTTGATGTATCGGTTTGTTAAACTCTCACTACTATTTCGCTCTCCTGAAGAGTTAAGACCCAATGATAGTGAATCAATCAGGCTGTGGTTTATTCGCGAAGGACTTAGAATCACATCTGCCAAGCCGTTAACAGGAGTTGGGGTAGCCAATTCCCGGTATTATATGATTAGTCCCTGGACACGTTCACAAATTTTGGACAAAAATCAGGCTGTTTTGGGCGGAACCAGTCATACTAATTATATCGAGATGCTTTTGAATGGCGGCATTCCAGGGTTTTTACTTTATTATATTCCTGTTTTTTGTATCCTTTTTCTAAGTTGCAAACTGCCGAGGAATTTTGATGAAACATTTTTTTTACCGGCAGGCTTAATATGTAAATTATTGATAGATATAGCAGGCGTGACCTATTTTGATTTTGCGTATACGTTTCTGGTGGCGCTTATTTTCTACAGATATTTTTCAATAAATAATATGAGAAATGACTATCGGTTTTTAGCTCAGCGCAGACCTCAAGTCGACCAACAGGCTTTCTCTGCGACGAATGCCACAATTTAAATAATCGATTGCTCCAATGCTTACCAAAAACGACACAAAAATTAACATATGTTATCTGGTTAGCAAGTTAAGCCGCAACGGGCCAATCTTTCAACTTTATAATATTATCAAGCATCTTGACCGAACAAAGTTTCATCCCAGAATTATTGTTCTGTGTCACGATGTTGCCAACTCTTTGGCAGATAGGTTCAGGGAGATGGATGTTGGATGTGATTTTCTTGATCTGTCACGCATGATGAGCATGGTAGTTGGTGGGCGAAAGATAAAGTCTTTGTTACGAAAAAACCCTGTCGACCTGATTCATGCTTCTGATTACAGAACTACTTTGTTATGTGCTGTTAATTCTTTTGGAATACCTCGTGTCATTACCTGCCGTGGAGCTTTTGATCATACCCATCATACACTTAGTGGGGAATTTGGTCCGATACTTTCGCGGGTGCTGGTAAAAGCATACTCAGCTGCATGTAAAAGATCTGAGCGTGTTGTGGCAGTTTCAAATCACGTGCGGAATTCGGCAGAGGATGGACTTATTAACAAAATTGAGGTTATCTATAACGGCGTTGACCAGGATATATTTAGGCCTGTTGATCAAATCGAAAAAAAACGGCTTAGATCAAAACTTGGCTTGCCTCTTAACAAACAAATATTCGTAAGCGTTGGAATTCTGTGCCAGAGGAAAGACCCTGAAACAGTAATCAAGGGTTTTCTCGAGAGTCAGGCAAGCCGGAACGGCATGTTGATATTACTCGGAGATGGGCCTTTGCGAGAGCAATGCGATCACATGGCCGCTGCCAGAGACAACGTTCGTATTGCCGGTTTTGTCGAAAATATCAAAGATTACTTAGGTGCGGCCGACATACTTGTATCGGCATCAATTAACGAGGGCTACCCAAATGCTATAATTGAGGCACTGGCATGTGGCCTTCCCGTAATTCTTTCTGACATACCGCCACACCGTGAAATTCTTGTCTTTAACGAACAAGCCGGCACAAAATTCTCTTGTGGCAACGTTATGACATTATCGAAAATCTTCACAAAATTTGAGGACATTGACTATTCATTACAATCTCAGGCCGCGCTTGATATAATCGATGATCATTTAAATGCCAAAAATATGTCCTCAAAATACCAACAACTTTACTCCTTGCTTTGCCATAAACAGAGTTAACTGGTACTTTATGGTGCAACATTGGTTCACATCAGGATGAGGGGTGGTCTTTAGTAAATGTATTGCTTGGCAACATGAAAGAAGAAGTATATGGTACTTGAGTCAGACAATAAAAATGCTATTAGAGGACGTCCCTCTCCAAGCTGCTATCTTTGCGGCGCTGATGGCAATATTTTATATGAAGCTTTAGGTGATTTACTTTTTGGTGTGCCCGGAGAGTGGGACCTTAGAAAATGCGGAAACTCTTCGTGTGGTTTGATTTGGATAGATCCAATGCCGCAAGCAGATGATATCTCGATGCTTTACGACCGATATCATACGCATTCGATCCAAGTAAATTCGGGGTGGTTGGCTGGTTTGTACAATGGAATCAGGGGCGGCGTATTAGCCTGCCGATTCGAATATCCTTACGCTGCTAAGACTAATATCTGGAAGGTCTTCGGATACCTTCTATCGTTTATACGTGATTTGAAGGAAAGAATGGCTGGCGAGGTGATGTGGCTAGAAGGAAGTCGACGCGGCAGGCTTCTTGATGTCGGATGCGGGAATGGGACATTCGCTGCATTCATGAAGGAAATGGGATGGCATGTCACCGGTGTGGAACCCGATATCAAAGCTGTGCAAGCGGTAAAAGATTTCTCTCTAATTGAGGTAAGCCAGGGTTCGTTAGAAGACGTAAAATTCCCGAAAGAAAGTTTTGATGCTATAACTATGAACCATCTAATTGAGCACTTACCAGATTCCATTCAAACACTGAAGGAGAGCTGGAGAATTCTAAAACCCGGCGGAAGACTCGTGTTGACAACCCCAAACACGAGCAGTCTGGGTCATTTATATTTTCGGCGAGATTGGAGAGGGCTGGAACCTCCACGCCACTTGTTTTTGTATAACTCACAAAGTATTCGATGTGCTCTCAATGCAGCAGGCTTTAAGATTAAAAATCTACGTACTATAGCAAGGTCGGCAAGTTACATCTTAACTATGAGCAACATGTTGAGAAAGGTGAGGCTTTCCGGTGAAAAAAGTTGTCACGACTCTTTGGTGCGTGTCGCCAAGAAAAAATTGTGTACAGTTGCTTTCAATCAAATTTGGGAAGCCTTGGTTTTATCCATAGATAAGACCAAGGGTGAGGAGTTGCTGGTTATAGCGGAAAAAGGATTTAGCTAAGGCGATAAAATGTCTGATTATGATATTACAATTTCGATCGTTACTTATCAAAACGACAAAAGTATTCTGAAAAGAACATTGAAAGCATTTTAGGCACTGTTCTTAAAGTTAAGCTTTATATTATCGACAATTCGCCGACAGATGAAATAAGAGGTCTTTGTGGTAACCCACAAATTGAATACATAATCATCGACCACCAGCAGAGCCGGTGGATTAATATCAATTTAACAATTTCAAGAGGATTACATTTCTCTTGTGTTCATTTCATACCAGCGTCGGTTATTTTTTTCATCATAGCAAGCAAGATACTAATCCAGACAGAAGATTAAAAGTAGGATTGAATATTGACAGCCAAGGCGGTTTCAGCTATATAGATACTCGGTTGTGAAGTTTTTTTTCGCCAGGTGGTAATCTTTTACTCCGCCGTTTTCAGAGGACTTTAATGATTGGAATGTTTTAGATGTTATTCATCTTGGAAGACACTACACAAAAGCGATAATCATGTCACAAGAACTGTCTCGACACGAATTCCTCAAAATATATAGATCATTTCAGCGATTGAGATATTGGGTCTGTCTAAAAAATACTTATCATCATCCGTTTACTAAAGACGTTCCAAAGATATTATGTGCTCTGATTAAAGAGAAAGTAACGGAACTGGTGCGAACATGAAAATAATGCTAATAGATCCACCATTTTACAGGATTATTGGGTTTTATAACCGTTTTTTCCCGTTCGGTATCACATCTATCGCAACAGCACTTAAAAAAGAAGGTCATGATGTAGTAGTTTATGATACAGATTGTAATAACAATCCTTCGAGGATTGACTATACTCAACTTCCGGAATACTATCAAGCTTATCTTGAATCATTTAAAACCAGTTCTCATCCTATATGGCAAGAGGTATTAGAAGTAATAAAAGGATTTAACCCGGATGTTGTAGGCATAGCAATGTGGACACCTTATGCAGCGTCCGCTTTTCATACGGCAAAAATCTGTAAACAGATAAACAGTTCTTGTCCTATTGTAGTTGGGGGGGCACACGCTACAGTTAAAGCCCATGAAATTCTTGATATTTCACCAAACGTAGATTATGTAATTCGGGGAGAAGGAGAAGTAACAATCTCCGAGCTAATACGTGCACTGGAATCTGATCATAACAATTTGAATTCGATACATGGTCTATCATTTAAATATCAGGGAAATATCAAACATAATCCTGAAAGAAATGCAATTAACAATCTTGATGATTACCCTTTTCCAGACAGAAGTCTGTTGATTAATGAGCAAAAGTACACTCCAGAGGATATGGGACTGATAATGACAAGCAGGGGATGTCCATTTGTTTGCTCATATTGTGCTACTCATGCGAAAAAAATCAGTTACCGCTCTATTGATCATATAATTAACGAAATAATATTCGTAAAGGAAAAGTATCATACAAGACAATTTACTTTTAAAGATGATTCATTTACTGTGAATAAACAAAGAGTCAAGCAACTTTGCGATAGAATGATCATCGAAAAGCTCAATATTAATTGGGAATGTAATACTCGAGTAGACCTTGTTACCAAGGAACTGTTGTTTTTAATGAAAAAAGCCGGCTGCAACAGCATAAAAGTAGGAATCGAATCCGGAAGCCGCAGAATCCTGCAACAAATGCATA
>CAZWME010000105.1:0-10123 GCA_964634515.1 uncultured Pirellulales bacterium
CAAATAGTGCCAGGTCATTTTTTATTTGTCCATCTTGGGCCATATCAGCCTGCTCTCCTTTACCGACGTGCCAGCTCAAGCGCCCTGGTCGTGATGTAGTACTTCGCTATCATATTAGAGACTTCCCAGTCCGGCAGCTTACCCTGCGCCAGGTATTGCAGGAACTTTTCTGTAACGATTCTAAAGTGTGCTTCATGTCCGTCTCGATGCTCATCAGGTATTATCACCTGCCAGGAATTTGCCAGTCGTTTTAGTGTCAGGCCGGGATATGTACTTTGCAATCCGGCGACAGCCCTTTTTAGAGAAGCCGCTAATAGCACACCGCTTGTACCTGGAGCCGGTTCAACATAAAGCTCCGGCCGATAGTTCTCTTCTTTACCCTGACGGATGATGACGTTGGCTTTGGTACCCCTGAACAACGAATGATGCGTGTCCCCCCCGCCCTGCGGGGCCTGGAAATTCCAGCTAACAGCCAGCTTCATATATATGTCTTTCATTTCAAAGATCATTTCTCCGTTTGAATAATAGGGCAATACTCCTTCTCTATTTAATTTGCCTTTGAGATATTCCGGGAAATCAGCCGCTCTTGTCACCTTTTCGTATTGCTCTCGTGTTAGCATTGTCGGCCAGCGCCTTGCTCGTTCCACCGTAACATCTTTTCGGTAATCGATTGCCTCTTCGGAAAAACACGTCCACATCATCAAATCTATCAGATGCGTCGTGACGTCCACCAGCCCTTCTCCCTGCTGGGTACTGTCAAAATACCAGGTTGGTCGTTTGATAGGCCTCCCGGATACGTACTTGAAAAAGTGATGGACGCTTTCCTTAACGACAGCCGGTTCATCAACTGAGCCTTTCTTCAGTTCACCGAATACGCTTTTATTGAGTACAAGCATTTTCTGCAAAATGCAAAGCACATTAAAACGCTCGGTCATAATATCATATAGCAGCACACCCTTTTGCTCTGCCGTATCAAAGGCCTCCTCCAGAAACCTGAAACCTGCCGCATCGATGCACATCGGCTTGTCGGAAAATACATTCAAACCGGCATCGACAGCCGACTTGATGTACATTGTTTTTTTCTGATTGTTGCCGGACATTACAACGACATTGCCGGGCTTCTCAGTGAGCATCTTTTCGAGGTAATCGTCTCCGGCATAAACTTTTTCCTGCCAGCTTGTGGGCTCTTCCGAACGGCCGTTAAAACTCTCAATGCGCTTTAGATATTCCTGCACCTCAGGGCCGACCGGGGCATAGACATAGGCCGCGGGAGCAACCTGGTCGTACATACTTTTTTGGACAAGGGCCGCATGATAATGGCCGGGATTGAGAACCATCAGCTTAACTTTGCCGCCGTCCGTCTCCCCCCCTTCCTGTACAGCACAGGAAAAAAACGCTGTAAGCAAGCAAAGAGATACAACAGATAAAACGATATTTCTTACCATAACCGAACTCCTTTTATATTCGGCGGCGAAAAAACTAACCAATTATCCAGTACACCGCGCCAATCAACAAACCCACACCCGCCCATGCAACGAGAAATCCAAAAATACCAATCATAGTGGGTTTGGGTATTTCGAAATCAGGATGATCAATAAGAACATTCCGGGGAGCTGGCTCCACACCCGCCGGCAGCGTAAATGCCGTTGTCTCCGGTTCATCCGGGCCAATAGGTGTCCGCAAACAGGCATAAAACCGGTCCAGGTTTTCCGCCGGAACCCTTTTTGTAAACAAACTGACCAAAATCAAAACAACAAAACCTGCACTCAAATAAATAATCATCTGCCATGGCAGAGAGAGATTGCCCTGCCATATCATAAAGGCCGGCAGCTTATCGGCAAAGTGTGTATTGAAATCCCAGGTGAAGCCCAGGGGTTTTGCGCTGGTGAAAATAAATGCACCCAAACTGGTCAGTGTTGCGGCCCAGGCACCGGCTGCAGTTGCTCGACGCCAGTAAAGCCCAACCCAAAAGGCAATTCCCATTAGAGCTGATACCATCCAGTAAAATTCCAGGCCCTTCACTACACTTTCCAGCTTGAAAGCAACAAAGATACCCAATACCACAACCAGCGCCGATGTGATACGACCGATAAGGGTGTAGTGTTTATCGGCTTTGCCAACCACCAAGAATTTTTTATAGATGTTTTCCGTAAACAATGCTGAAGCGACCACCATCAGCGAATCACAGGTACTCATAACAGAAGCCAGCATACCCGCAATAAACAATCCAATCAATCCGGGGGCAATATCGGGCAGCAGGTCACGCGCCATTGTACCATAAGCCAGATCCGCGTCTGAAAGCTTCGCATACATAACCACCGCACACAATCCCGTCAACATCCAGGCAATGGTACATATACGCTTGCCGAATATCCCGACGGTAACACCCATTCTTCCCTCCATCTCCGTTTTGCCTGCCGCACAGTTCGCCATTGTCTCAGGCATTGTCACCCAGCCGACAAGGGCGTTAAAAGCAATGATGATTATATAAAAGAGAGTAATCTCGCCCGGAGAAACAAGGGAAAGCATACCGGGATCGGAAATTGACTCTCGAAGACCGCTCATACCGCCGACTTTACTCAATGCAAAAGGAAGTATTATAAAAGACAGAACAACAGTTAAAAGTCCCTGGACAAGGTTGGTTGCTATAGCTGCACTAAGTCCGCCCGCAACACCATAAACGACAAACATGACAGTCATTGCTATGATTGCAAGATTGGAACTTATCGCACCACCTGAGACGGCCTCGACCATCGCCCCGGAACCTTTTAACATAACTCCAATGGCTACCAGAAGCGGCAATATTCCCATCACGGCATAGAGACCGCTAACACTGCGCCCGTACCGGACCTCGAAATAATCTCCCGTTGTCAGCGCACGCATTCGCCGAAAAAAAGGGGCAATCAGCCAGAAAAACGGCGTTACAAAAAGCCACAGCCACTGGTACCAGATACCGGAGACGCCCGAACTATAAGTCTTGGAAGCAACGCTGACCGCCTGGTCGGAATGGGTCCCGGAGCCGAACATAAAGAACGCCATCATTATTTTTCCGAACTTTCGGTCACCCATGAAGAAAGAAGCGGTACTGCGGACCTTTTTTACCGCCCAAAGACCGATGAAAGTGATACCTACCAGGTAAGCAATAATAACCACCCAGTCAACAGCTTCAATCCCTAACATATATACACCTCATGTCCTTTGCTTAATCAACTTATTTTAAGTTAACAACAATTTTCACTTGTCTATATCATGATAGAAGAACCAATAAGGTATCCTGCATAAGGCTGACAAAGTTGGTCGACCCTGTGGGACATCATTTTACGATGAACATTATAATGTTAGTCTGGAGTTGCGGTAGTGAAAAAAACGATAAAAAAGAATCCCTGATTCCTATACAGGCTTTCAACGTTTGCCCACTCTCCGATAATATGATATAATATCGACAACAGTTTACTTAACTTCGCCAGAAAGGAGCAGTGAAATGGTGATGACAAAAATCCGTCGTTTCTTTTGCTTATCGATATGTTTGTGTACCCTCACGGTTTTTGTTGATGGTTTTGCACACCCAGCATACGCACAGGAAATCTTTCGGGCTGGAGTTGCCTCAACTATCATTACACCTGACCAGCCGATGTGGATGTCCGGGTACGCAGCAAGAACAAAACCATCAGAGGGAAAAATCCATGACCTGCGTGCCAAGGCCTTGGCACTGGAAGACAGCCAGGGCACACGTTTTGTAATTGTCACTGTCGATTTACTGGGTATTCCCCGCCCGTCACGCGACTGGCTTGAAAAGCGAGCCAACCAACGCTACAAACTCCCCCCGGCCTCGCTACTGCTCAACGCCTCCCATACTCATTGCGGCCCGGTTTTGGAAGAGGCGAAGGATTCTATCTATGGAAATACCTTTTATGGTCTCTCACCGGAACAGATTCAACAAAGCCGCCAGTATGTGACAACTTTGCAGCGAAAATTGCTGCGATTAATAGGTCAGGCAATAGAGAATCTCGCTCCCGCACGTTTGTCATACACGCACGCCCGCGCCGGTTTTGCCATGAACAGGAGATTACCAACCAAACAAGGTTATCAAAACCACCCATATCCCGATGGTCCGGTTGACCACGATGTTCCCGTTCTTCGCGTTGATAGTACCGACGGCAAATTACAAGCTGTAGTGTTCGGATACGCTTGCCATAATACTACGCTTAGTTTCTACGAATTCTGTGGTGACTACGCCGGTTTTGCTCAATTATATCTGGAGGAGGTCCACCCTGAGGTAACTGCCATGTTCATAGCAGGATGCGGTGGTGACCAAAACCCATACCCTCGTCGCACTCTGGACCTGGCAAAGCAGCACGGTCGTTCGTTGGCTAACGGAGTCGAGACAGCACTGCTCTCACAGGCCTCACCTGTCCGCGGTCCGATTCAGTCGGCCCTGGAAACTGTCACTCTCGATTTTGCCCAACCACCCAGCCGTGAAAAGCTTACCCAACAGGCACAGTCCACTAACAAGTATGAACGCTGGCATGCCGGAGTACTGTTAAAGGAACTCCAGCAAAACGGCAGGATTCGCACAACATATCCGTATCTGGTGCAGGTTGTCCAATTCGGCGGCGATTTGACGATGATAGCACTGGCCGGCGAAGTGGTGGTTGACTATTCGCTTCGTTTCAAAGCCGAACTGCCCGGCTCGAACGTCTGGGTGGCGGGCTACTCCAACGATGTTTTCGGTTACCTGCCTTCGCTCCGCGTTTTGAAGGAGGGCGGCTACGAAGGCGGCGGTGCTATGCTGTACACCGACCTACCCGGGCCTTTCGCGCCATCGGTCGAGAAGCGGGTCGTAGATAAGGTACACAGCTTGGTGAAAAAAGTCCGAGCGCCGAAGAGCAACTAAAACTCGGGGGATTCAAATTGTGAGCCACCGGTCATCAGCTATACCGCTTGTTTTACGCTCTTGATATCTCTTCGATCATCCCCTCCGGAACGCTCGCCGCATGGACATGGGGAAATCCGCTTCGGTCCGAATTGAATATCACCCATTTCAGGTCCGGTGTAAGATATGCATGAGGATGCGTATTCTGTGCGCCGCCTCTTGATGCTTTCGATTCACATACCACGGCCGTCCTGCCGCTCCGGATTGAGCCGATCACCAATTTAGTGGTCCCCTGCCAGTCATCGCAGCAGAAGAACCGTCCGCAGCGAGAAACACCGACATGGTTAAACTTATATCCTTTGGCCACCACCCTTGCAGCTTCTCCCGCACGCACAGCCAGCAGGTTGCCCTTATCCGGCTCATAATCCCCCTCGGCCATAACCGTAAGCAGTATCTCGCCCGTCTTGCCGATCCACGCTTCATGACCGGTAGCCGCCGTAGTGTAAGGCTTTCCCACCTGCAGCTCAGTCCGCTCCCCCCCCGGCACAGAAAGTAGATAGAGCGTGGCCCCTTCCGGGCCGACCAATTGAATGCGCTTACCCTCAGGCGTATATTTCCCCCCGCGGTTGTGCTGAATCATTAATTCCCTACCCCCGCCAATCCTAAACTGAGGATGAGGATTAAGAATAAACGGGTCCCGATCAATAATCGTTATAGTGCCTTCTTTAAGATCAATCAGCAGAATGCCAAACATCTGGTAATCGTTGCCTAATCTTTTGCCGCAGGCATAGTAACGTCCATCAGCCGAGACTGTGCCAAAGCTGATAATGTCTCTTTCGTCCGCCATTTGAAAAATTGCCTCTCGCGTTCCATTTGAAAGATTCGCCCGCATCAGGTCCATCTTCCCGCCTTCGGTCTGTTTGAGATAGTAAAAAAAGCCATCATGTGAAATCGCAGAGCCAACCATTCCAATGGTGACATCAAGCCGGTATTGTTTCCACGTCCCAGGCTCCACTACCATTAATTCGATTTTATTCCTGCCCGAAAGCTTCGGATTACGCCTTTCATAAACGAAGAACCGGCCATCGCCGCTGCAGTACGGAATCTCACAGTAAATGTTCGATTGCCTGAATTCCTTCGTTGTAACCTGCCATATCTCGGACCCCGTTGATTGTTGCCCTAAGCAGATAGCACCATGTACCGAAACCCGGTCGCCCTGCTTCGAAACAGGTTGCTCTTGTCCGAAAGCACAAATAGTCGAACCCGAAATGTTAGCAGCAGCCAATCCGCAGGCCGCCTGACCGCTAATCTTCATAAAAAAACGACGAGAAACCTTCTTTCTTTTACCGGACATGGGACTACCCGTTTTATCTTATTCCGTTAATAAGGCTCAGGGCTTCACTTACCATAATCTCGCCGGCCCCTTTGGCCAGATTTGTTCCTGCCACCGATTCATACCCGCCTTCCTCATAGGCTTCGCTTTGGCACACATAACCTATTGAGTCATTACTAATCGAGATAACAAAAAGCTTTTCCAGGCCCGCCCGTCTTTTAATCTCCAGCCCGACCTCCACCAGAATCTCCCCCGGCAGTCCCAGGATATAGATGTCACCAAGCCTTAAAACCTGTATCTCTGTAGTAATATACCCTTTTGTATCAGCATCTGTTGCCTCTTCGGAAGAAGAAGGTTTCTTCGTTGGAAATCTGACATCCTTTTTCAGCGCCTCCAAAGTGACATCGCCGCTTGTGCCGACAAACTGCAGCTTTCGCAGCGCTTCGCCGCCAATGGCCTTTCCTATCTGCTTTCGGGGCTCTACTCCTCTCTGAATAGGGACTATATTTCCCGCTAATCCAAGAGCATAAAGACAAATCCCCCCTTCCATTTCTTCGACGACCTTCGCTGTATACGCCGGGTAATCGGCCGAGATAGCAGTACTCAAATGCGGATAGATAGAAACGGGATGACAGCCGAAATTAACAATCGAAGCAACAATTCCTCCATCCATATCCTCGACTCTCAGCACACTAACCTCCGGATCAACAGGACCGAATTCCAGCTCCTTATCAGGCACAGTGAACGTCACTTTTACGTTGCCCTCATCGTCTGTCACTATCTTCCTGGTCGCCGTAACTTCAACCGGTAGTGTAAAAGCCATTTCCACCTTACCGTCCGGCCTTTTCGGCCTTCGATTGAAAATTATTTCAGGCAAGTCGCCTTTCGCCGCACCTATCTTTACATCCTGCATGTTGTTATAAGCAATAGATACCGAACCCACGATTTTTCTTATCAGCGATCCCAGATAGAACTGGTCGATATCGTCAACGTTAGTCTGTTTTTCAAGTAAAAGTTTTGACCTTCGAAAAACCTCAGGCCCCGAATGAGTGTGAGTGGCACAAACAAGAACATTCGCAGCGGGAATGCCGATTTTTTCCGTAACAATATCTCGTACCGGCTGAGTAATATCTTCCAAAGGCGAGTACAACAGGTCCAACGATACGATTGCCAAAGTAGTGTCGCCGTCACTAAGAACCAGCGATTTTACATAGAGATCATCGAGGATACTATCGCTCGAATAACCTTTAGAGCCGATAAGCTTCACCCCCAAAGGAGGAGTAATATTCACCTTTGCCGAACCTGCTCTAAGCGTCCCCGCCGTTTCACCCGGCAAAACCGAACCCCCCTCCCCGGCCATACAAAAGATAGGTATGGACATTAAAACAACACAAGCTAACAATATATACTTTGCCGTAATATTCTTTCTCATTGCTATCAACTCCTCTTCTAACTATAGATTGTTTTATAAAAACATTATAATCGAAATGATTCATTAAATCCACCCCAATCGCCCGTTTGAAATTTTGTACCAGGGGAGCTTGTTTGTACACCCAGTAAAATGGATACAGAGCCGCGACAGTTATGGAGCGGTTAAAAAACTGTCATTTCGACCGAAAGAGTTTACCCTGAGCGAAGTCGAATGGGAGGAATCTATTCAATTATCAGCCCCAAAAAACCATGATACCCCGCATCAAAGAATCAAACAGGCCTTGGAAAGGATCGTGTTTCTCCGCACAACGATTTGTTATGGCGACACTCGAACTCGCGCCTGTATTAACGTCTCGGGAAACAACTGGGGCACGAGAAAGACTGGCGAGAACACGAATCCCACAATATAGGATGGAATTAAATAAAACAAGTTAATAAGTGAATGAAGGATTATCCTGGATTTCATGTGTTGTGGATATTGACGCTTCCTGAAACCACAAATGGAGCAACGTATCGTTAGAATTTCGGATATCGACAAAAATGGAGTCAGCGCTCCTTGCATTGGTGTCAGTTGCGGAATAGAACGGTAGCGAAAATGAGATAACAGAATTGAGAGAACAAAAAAAGGGATGGAAAAGGCAAATAGGTATATCCCGATGCCAAACCATACAACGAATATCGCAAACAGTGCGAGCGCAACAGCCGCAAAGATTTGTGTGAAGCACCACAGCTTTCGTTTTTTGACTTCAATGTGTGCATTTGATTTTAGTAGTAATATCAGTCGGTAAAAGTAGTCCCATTCCTCTTTCGAGAGAGTGACCTTGTGGTTTCTCATGTCGTCGTAGTAGTACCATAACAAACTAACCACGTGTGCCACTGTAGGATCGTCACTCGCATCTGAGATTTTGTCGATTTTATCTTCGAATTTATCGGTTTTTATCTTGTCGGCGAGATAGCATTCGATGGCGTCCACCAACTGGTCGCGATGGTTTCTATCGACATTCATAATATCGCCCTAACTAATTAAATATGCTTTCCGTAAAACATCTAAAATCAAAGATGCCTTGCTCGCTTACTACATCTGAAGAATTATTATACTATTTGTGCAAAACTTTCAAAATAAAATTTACGACCGATGGCAGCCACTGAGTAATTGCAGTAAGCGAACTGGATGGTACTTCCCGATCATCCAGCATCGAGCATCAAAAAATCTCCTAATTTTCGACAAAAACGCTAAAAAATCAACAAAATCAACCACATTTTCACCCAAAATCCCCTATTATTGAGTCTTGAGTCTGTAGTCTTGGGTCTTGAATCGTTTTCAGTCAAAACCGCTCACTGTTAAAAACAAAAATCTAAAATTTCACAATTTTTTATCTCCCTTCTAAAAAAGGAGTTACGAGCAACAAAACAAAAATAATGACTAAATTTTCGACTCAAAACTGCACACTCGTCTAATTATAGAGGGAGCCTTTTTCTGCCCTCACTGACAATATGAAATCTGAAATATGGAAGCTGAAATCTAAATCATGAGCATCAATTATCCAACTTTAGTTCACTTTAGGCACTTTAGGCACTCTTTCAATTATAACATATTTCCAGATACACCCTTTTATGCAAAACAAAGCCAAAGTCAAGTAGGCCAAAAATAGCGTAAGCTCTTTTTTGACAAGTAAATACGAGTAATTGGACATTTGGTTATTCAGACAAACAAAGCCAATTCAAACCCAATTAAACCCAATTCAAACCCAATTAAAGCCAATTCAAACCCAATTAAACCCAATTAAAGTCAATTCAAACCCAATCAAAGCCAATTTGTCGAAAGGGCAAAAAGAAGAATTTATTACCATTGGCACTTTTTCCGCTAACATCAAGCACAGCGCAAGATTATAATATAGGTTTCATCCAAATATCATGTTTCCAGAGAACACCAATTGAAAGGAGTTGGAAATGAATAAGAACGACTTAACACGACGGCAATTTATAGCCGCAGCTTCTGCAGGCTCGCTCGCCGCAGTAACATCAGGAACAATTCCTGCCTATGCAAACTTAACCGGAAAAGCAGGAAAACTCGCGATTCTCGGCGGCAAACCTGTCAGAACAAACAAGTCCTGGCCCAAATGGCCATACTGTGACAAGAACGTCGAAAATTCCGTCTTAAAAACTACCAAGAGCGGAATATGGTGCAGAATACAATCCAAGACAGGCACTGTACCTACACTCGAAAAGAAATTTGCCGACTTGATAGGAGCGAAATTCTGCGTGGCCACCGGCTCCGGCACACAGGCCCTGCACACCTGTGTCGAGGCGCTCGGAATCGGCCCGGGAGACGAAGTCATTACCTCACCTTATACCGACCCGGGAACTATAGCCTCCATTTTATCTGCCAGAGCACTGCCTGTTCTGGCTGACTTGGATCGTGAATCTTATCAGCTCGATCCGGACGACGTGGACGATGTCAGCCATGAGCCCGTTCTCGGTCCAGA
>CAZWME010000106.1:0-9980 GCA_964634515.1 uncultured Pirellulales bacterium
CGTCTGGTGACTTTGATGTTGCCCAGACAAGAACACGGTCGCTTCTTAAAAGAGAATTATTCAGTTCAACGTGGATATCTGCGATAAGCGATGGATCCGTAATTGACGACCGTTCTATAGCTACAATGGCATTGACATTCGATTCAATTGCAAGTCCTTTACGAATACCAAAACCTTCCACACATGCCGAGCCAAAAGCTTATAGTGTTGCTCTGAGTGCTCTGACAGGAGCTGTTGTAGGTATGATCCTGCTGACTCCTCTATTTCGATTGGCGTTCGACATGCGCGATGTAGGGCTTGTATTGGGTGGGCCTATTGGCGCATTCTGTATGGTTCTGATTGTTCGTCGAGTCTCACGAAGCAGGTTCTTCCTCAAGTTACTCTGGCGGATTTTTGGAATTGCAGAGCGCTTGCCGGGGTACGAACGCCGCAGCCATGAAGAAGTGGTACGCATGTCCATTGAGCAATGGCTGAACTTGATAATCCCTTTGTTGGTAGTATTATGCTTTTATCGATCATGGTCAACGGAAGCCTTGGCCGATGAGGAAATTGCCTTTCGGCGCATCGGAAGGCATATCTATGCTATGCACTGTGCATCGTCTGAGTCCCTGCCGGTAATGGCGGATGAGCTGATTCAGGAGGCTCGGAACTGCGGCTTTGAAGGACTCGATGGCTCGCCGGCGTTTTTGTCTTCCGCCGTTGGTCCGCAAAGCGTCATCTTTTGGACAAATGACCTTCGAAGCAAGTATGAAACCTTTGGTCACATTGCTGAAGGTGACCAGGTCAAAATTGAGACTCAGCCGGTTATCTTCGACGGCAAGGTAATGGAACGTGGATTGGTGAGGAAACTGAGAGATAAGACTTAATAATGAGTAATTCGAGCATCTTAGCGATAGATTTTGGTACTACGAACTCGTATTTCTGCAAGTGTCCGGCGGATCAGATCTCGCCGGTTGGTGTGGATTTTGGTATGGGCCGGGATGGTATCCCTACTGCGATTCTCTATCGCGGCGACAAAGAACCGCTCGTCGGCAATATGGCGTTGCATGAATATGGGGAAGCCTCGAATGAAGAACGCAAGCACTACAATCTGTGTACACAATTCAAGCCTGACATTGCAAGCAGCGAAGAAGCTGCCGGAAATGCGGAAGATTTTCTGCATACTGTCTTAGTGCAGTCGCAGCGGCAGCATATAAACCTTGATCCTGCTAAAAATGAAGTGATTTTGGGAGTTCCGAGCGAGGCTGAGGACGACTTTCGGGCAAAGTTGGAAGAAATCGCCAAAGCAGCGGACTATGGTGATGTAAAGCTTGTGGACGAGCCTAAGGGGGCTTTGTTGTGTCATCTGTGGCATAAAGACTTCTCTCCGGATGAGGCTCGAAAGGGGGTCTTGGTTGTTGACTTTGGTGGAGGAACATGTGACTTCGCCTTCCTGTGTGGCCTGGAAGTACGCCACTCCTGGGGTGACATGGAGTTGGGGGGACGCTTATTTGATGACCTCTTTTTTCAATGGTTCTTGGATGAAAATAAGGGCGTACTCCAAAAAATTGAGCAAGCGGGTGATACTTATTATGTACATTCGTACCTTTGCCGCAATGTGAAGGAGTTTTTTTCACTAACGATGGCCAGAAATCGTTCTGAAAGAGTTAACAAATCTGTCGGGAGCTACGGCAGCATTAAAGGTATGAATTGGGGCACGTTTTTGGGCAAGGCCAAAGCCTATGATCCAAGCCCTGCTCTCGTTCGTTATCTGCGAGGAATTGGCCTTAAGTCTGACAGACTAATCCAGCCGAATAAGCCGATCGACCTGATCGAGTGGTTCCAACAGTCATTAACGCAGGGGCTGGCTCAGAAAGCCATCGACAAGAGCGACATTAGCAGGGTGATTCTTGCCGGAGGCAGTAGCCAGTGGCCCTTTGTCTCTGATGTCATATCTGAAGCGTTGCATCTTGATCCATCAAATCTTATGCGCAGCGACAGGCCGTATGCTGTTATTTCCGAAGGGCTCGCTATCTTACCGGCTCTTCAAAAGCAATTTGAGGAGACTCGAAATAAACTCAGGAGCGGACTTCCGCAATTCTGCCGGACAAAGGTCAGACCTCTTATTCAGAGAATAACAGACAACTACGTCTCGGACGTTGCAGTTGATATAACATCGGAGCTTTTTGATAAGACAATCAAGCCTGTTCTGCAGCAATTCAGAGACAGCGGCGGCTCTGTTGCTTTGCTCAAAAAGAATATGTCTTCAAAGGTGGAATCTTTTGAACCGCAGTTGAAAAAGATTATCGAAGACAGGATGATGAATCTCAGGATGGGCTTACCCGGGCAAGTAAAGGACCTGCTCACGAAGTGGTTTGAGTCTTATGGCTTGGGTGTTGGAGATTCACAGATCGCCGAAGGTAAAGCAATGTCAGACCCGAGTAATGCTGTCAGACCGGAGGTACCTGATCTATATGGTAGGATAATGGATACGGTTGGATGGTTTGTTGTCGCAATTACCACCAGCATCGGGGCCATGGTCTGTGGAGGCGCGGGGACGGCAATCTTGATATCAGGTCCTGTTGGATTGATTGTCGGAGTAGTGCTGACTTCAGTAATTGCCTTCTTAACGGTTAGGTATGGGAAAGAGAAGGCCCGGGGATTTGCCGAGAACTGGGTTGCCCCGGCCTGGGTAGTCAAAAGGGTTTTAACAAAATCTAAGATTGACAAGACACGCAAGGACTTCCAATTACAGCTCAAAAACCTGCTGCAAGAGGAGACCGCGACCTTGCAGGATGAATTTGTAACTATGATTCGGAAAATAACCGAGCTGCAAATTGAAAGTTTGTCCGAAATAGCCCAACTTTAGATGGTACAAATTATGTTTTTTCCTGCTTGAGAAACTTCCACATTGAGCTGCAAAAAAATACCGGAATTTTTTGAAAAGTCATCTTTTTCATGAACTGAAAAACACCCTGGGTTTCAGGTGACGCAATGTCCCCCTTTTTACACCACAAGTATTAATTTTGCCTGTATCGAGTCCGAATAAATCTTGATTTTTTGTGAAAATACAAAGAGGGCCTCTAAAAATTGCTTTAGTCACGAGATCGAGCGATATTTTCTCTCGCAAGGCGGAGGTTCAAAATCGCCGCAGTAGCAGCCAAAGCTGCGTCGAGGACGAATTTTGAGCCGACAACGTAGCGAGAGGAAATTGCAGCCGTTCGCAGTAAAATGAATTTTTAGAGGTTGCCTAAAGATTTATTGACAATTTTACAGATGAAATCGAATTAACATTCCTGACATATGTCAATATTAAGTATCCGTTGCTCCCAATCTACGAACACACCGGTCGGGAATTCATAACGGCTTAAAAAAAATCGGCACAAAAAAGAGATATATAATTATTATTAAAGAAGTTGTCACTATGTCTTCATGACTGGGGAGGTCTTCGAACTTGCGACCTGTCGGTTCTTTTTGTAGGCGTCTGCGTGGCCGACAATCAATAAGTCACGGATGTGTAAAAAGTTACGGAAATTCGTGACTCCTGCAAACATGCAGCTTCGACATTTGTTAAGCGATTATCCTTCATATGTATTCCGACATACAGAAGCAGAGATTTGTATGATTTAAAAAACAGTTTTTTAATTTTAATACATTTTGTAATCAACATTTGGGTAGTGAGCAACGCCTTGTTAGTAATATAGAACGTCTAATATCTCTGGAACCGAGAGACACGGTTCTTATGCTCTTCAATGGTGGGAGTAGAGTAGAATAATCTAATATGAGAAACCAGGCAATAGGATAACAGGAAATATTCTACTATCATGTTTTGATACGAACAAACTGTACTGCCCTCCATTGTTGGGCTCGTGACCATAATAACCTATTCCGAAAGGGGATATCAAAATGAGCACCCAGAATTGGTCAGAAGATATTATTATCGTTAAATTACCTGCCGAACCGAAAACGGGCGACGAACTCCAGGCCGTCACTAAAATTGCTCTTGATAGGCCTGATTGCGATTTAATAATGGATTTCTCCAACGTTGATACGGCGAGTTGTTTAAGCCTCTGTATCTTAATGAAATTGCACAAAATATTGACCGACCATGGCCAACGCCTGATACTCTGCAATGTTACTGCTGCAACAGAAGCAATCCTGCACACTTACGCCTTTGATAGGATTTTCGAGGTAGTCGGTGATGCGCAGATTGCTCTGAGGCCTCCAACACAGGTGAGCGGTGCTGGTACGCTGGTATTTGGGACGCCGGGCGGCGCTGAGCCATACAAAAGAAGAAACTATGTCCGTTTGAACATATGCAAAGTAATAAAGCTAAGTGTTCTACTTTGGCATCGTCGCAAGAATGAAGATAATCTCGAGGTGCCGTGGGAAAACTGTTGGCAGGGTCGCCTTGTTGATATTTCAGAAGGTGGTGCACAGATTGCTGTTGATGTTACGCGAAGTCCCGACTTCATGAAAAGCCATTTTATAAGGTTACAATTTGCACCTATACCTTATGGAACAGCTCTGATGTTCGATGCCCAGATTAGAAAAGTTATGCCGGCGGCAGACAATAATAGTGTCTGCCTTGGCGTGCAGTTCGTAGGGCTGGAAGCAAACCCTGAAGGGCGCCGGAGTCTCCGATGGCTTTGCAACTCTGAGGAGCGATACTATGAGGCAAGGGAATTTACGACTGCTTGATTTCGTTTACGAGAGAAAACCAAAATGACCCGGCTTTTAGTCGGGAAGCTTCTCTTGCAGATCTCGTGCTCTCCGGCCTCTAAAACGTACCCTGACTGTACTTGGTGCTTATCGGTACTGTTGGCGACTATATGACTGGTGATGTTGTTACTTTCGACGAGGAAGAAGATTTGGCTGATATTTGCGGCTGCCTTATGAAAGACAATTTTCGCAGAGTACCCATAATGCATCAGCCTAAATTGGCCGGTATTATCAGCAAAGCAGACATCATAATATACATTCTGAAAAACGAATCGGTCATCTTTGAAGACAGACACACAGGCTAACAATCCTTTCAGAGAACATTCTAAGACCACAAACATCAGAGCGCCGGATTGTGTACTTACAGTTATCCTGAGCTTGTGCCTAAGGTACGCAGCCGAGGGATCTTTTTAAAATAGAACGTGGGTGCGATATATCGCACCAATTATTTCTAACGAGTTGACACAAATGTCATCCTGAGCGGAGCTTGTGCCCAAGGTACGAAGCGCAGTCGAATGGGTCTGTTCAATTATCCGCCCGAACGGCCTCCTCAATTACGCATTTCGACTTTTGATATTTGCATTATTTCTTACCTGTTTTTCTGTCGGGGGCTTCATGCCTGCGTGATTGTATGATGCTCTTTCTGGCTTATGGTAGAAATGCTGAATAATTTCAAACCTGACTCAAAACTCAACACTAAATTTATCCCATAGGGAAACGCAATTTATCCCATAGGGAAACTAAATTACGGAGCCTAACTCAAAACTAAAAACTCAAAATTAAATAGTTTGCCTCTTCTCAAGCTTTTTATTGTCCTCTACCCATAAAGGCGTGATGAACAACTGCGGATTTCTCTTTAAATAATGCCGATTTTCCGGCCTCAATCGGTGCATCACGATTTGTTACTCCCAATATTTGAATGAGTCCTAAAGTACAGATACCTACTAAAGCAGCGAGCAAGATCCGATCTTCTTTTATTGTTTGCTTATCTGTTTTATGGCCCTTCAGTCAGATGATTTCGCTGTGCCGATGGTGCTCAGCAGAAAATCCTCGTACTTTCGGTATCTTGCCAGTTTTTTGACATCACCGCCCAAGCCATGTCCCCCGCTTGGGTCGAGGAACAGTTCGACGAGCGTTTCCTTACCGGCCTTGAGGAGTTCGCGGTACATCCTTATGGTATCCTGATAAAGAACGTTCGAATCTTCCATGCCGTGTATGAGCAGCAGCTTGGCTTTGAGTTTTTTGGCAAGGGGCAACAGTGAAAATTTCTTCAGCTCGGCGGAACCCGGCTCGCTGATACCGATAGTGCCCGAGGTGTACCAGGAGTTGTAGTTCTCCCATTCGGTTGGGCCGGCTCCGGCGATACCGGCAGCGAAGACGTCCGGCTCCGTGTACAGACACATTTGAGTCTGGAAACCACCAAAACTCCATCCGTGCATGGCGGCCTTGTTCGGATCTACATTATGGTTCTCAATCAGATATTGCACTCCATCGACTATATCCTCGACTTGCGGTTTACCGACTTGGTCGAAGTTGGCATTTTCGAATAAACCACCATATCCCGAATTGCCGCGTGGATCGATGGTACAAGTTATGTAGCCATGCTTTTTTGTCATATAATAGGCGAAAAAGTACGCTGAAGACTGATAATAACCATCCACGACACTTTTACGCGTACCTAACGGGCCACCGTAGAGGTAGATCAACAGGGGGCGCTTTTCGTCTTTTTTTAAATCATCCGGCTTGAACATAAAACCGTGAATTTCCTGCTGATGCCGATTCAAATAGCTGAAAAATTCCGGAGATCGTGCTGTAAGCTCATGAGCGACAGGGGGGTGTGAGTCGGTGAGTTGCTTTTGCTTTTTAGATTTAGCGTCGATAAAGACCAGCTCGGGTAGCTTGCCGAAATGCTTGAAGTTTGCCAGTACACTGGTCCCATCCGGACTGACAGCAACAGTACCATAATAGCCATCCTTCTTTGAGAGCCGGGTCATCGAGCCATCTTCCAACGAAACCCGATACACATCCAGACGCGCGGGGTGCTCCTTGGTAGCGGTGACGAACATCCGCTTATGATCCTTGGTGATTTCAATGGGATAAACTTCGAAGTGTCCCTTGGTCAGCGGTACCGTACTCTGGTAAACAGGATCGAGAACGTGCAGGTGACGAAAACCCGTTTGCTCGCTCAAATATACGATTCGGCGATTGTCAGCCAAATAATAGGGCCGGATCATACGGGGTGTAGTAGGACCACCGGAGTGTAAAAAACGGTGAACCACTTTTGCAGAGTCCTTTTTAGTGGTGTCATTCTTGTCTTCTTCCTTTTTGTCCTTGGCTGCGGCATTCTTATTTTCGGTATTCTCCTTATCTTTATCGTTGGTACTATCGTTTTCTTTTGCTGTTGTGCTGGTGTCTTTACCTTCTGTATCAGGTTCGTCGGGACAGGTGGCCTCCAGAATGTTGACATGGCCGGAGACCTGGTCGTACACGGCAAAAACCGCACGCTTGGAATCAGGTGACCATTCTGGCACTTTTACGAAATCACGGGGTTGCTTTAACGTGTGACGATAAACTTCAGTAAGCCGGCCATTCTCTAACATCGGATCGTTCATCTCGTAGATATAGACGGCCTGCTCTCTGGTCTTAACGGGATCATCTGAAACTTGACGGGAGACCTCCTTTACTTCCATAAAGCGTTTCCGATACTGAGCGATTTTGACCTTTTTTCCACGCTCTACGGAATCGGACTGCTCTTTCAAAGTTAGAAAAGCCATTCGGTGGGTGTCCGGGCTGATTTTATATCGGGTCATTGACTCGGCGTCCGGCAATTTGACGTAGAGCTGCTCAGCCAGGTAAGAGCCGAAATTGACTTTCATCAGGTCCCTGCTTCGCATAAAGGTGTATCCCGAGGCGTCGGGCAGCCAGGCGACCTGCTGTTCGCGTTCTCGTGTGCGGGTCAGCCGGTTTAGTTTGTCGTCGATAACGTTATATCGATAAACGTCGCCTTCGGAAACAAACAGCAGCTCGTTCGCTTTAGGTGACCAGCTAAAAGAGCTGATGCCGCTGTAACGCGGGGCCTTCTTATCATCCGCATCGGTTTCGCTTACCCAGTCGCCCATATTTTGTTCTTTTTTCTCTTTTTCTTCTTTTTGATTTTTTTTCTTTTCTGACTTCTTTTTGCTCTTAGCCGCTTGTTTTTTACTTACTGTTTCACCGGTCTTTTTTCTTTTCTCAAGCTCTTTCTTTTTTTCATCGCTTTTTTTATCACTATCTCTTTTGGTATCCTTAGTGCTGAGATTTTCTCGTTTAGTTTTTGTCTTTTCCTTATCTTTATCTTTACCCTTGGCCTTGTCTTTGATCTTGTTCTTATCCGACTCTTGCGAGTCCTTTTTCTTGGCTGCTTCCTTAGCCTGCTTTATTCGGTCTTCTTTCACCTTGCGGGTGCTTTCCTGGAATTTAGACATGACCGAAACGGAAGTAATCCGGCGTGCCTTACCTTTGGCAACATCGTAAATCCACAGGTCCGAGCCGTGCCGTCGTTCCTTGTAAGGACGATATAGATAGGCGGCGTATTTACTGTCAAAGGAAAAGGCCGTCGACTCTGCCGAGGGGCCGAAGAAGCTTTTTTCAGGGAAGAGCTTTTCCAGCGTGAGTTCCTGTTTTGAATCATCCTCTGACGTTTTCTGTTTGTCTTCCGCCAGAAGCAGGCAGCTTAAGGACAAACAAATAAAAGCGATGGTAAATAGTATTCTTCGACACATGCGAATAATCCTCCTTCACTTTGCAAATGGGTTAGATGAAGTAAATTCGCTCAATTTATTTAACCGATGTTTCCCATTTACACCCGGCTAAATTACACCGTTGAGCTTGTTTACCGTAATTATACCTGTCTAACATTTCCCATATATACTGCACTGAAACACGCCTGCAAACTCCAAGTCTCATAATAACATAATTTCTTCTCAATTTCAACAATGTTCACTCAGGTTTAACATGCCGTACCGCAAAAAACACACCGATTCATCGAAAAATCTCGCAATTTTCGACGAAAACGCTAAATACGAAGAAAGACCAACAAAAACCAAGCAACCTGTCCTGAGCTTGTCGAAGGAAGCACAAGTCCTGAGAAAGGACCAAGGATCAACCACATTCTTGCCCCGGTAGCTTGCCCTGTGGAATAATTATATCTGTCTAATCTGGGTTTACCCGCCGTTAGGAGGGTAAACCCAAAATCACTAATTTAAAATACCCCCATCAAATCCAGTAATCAATTTATCCCCAAGGGATAGTCATTCATCAACCGAAAAAGTAGGATGGGCTTTAGCCCATGCGGTCTTCTATAAATTCCGGCCACTACATTACAAAATAATCACGACACTCTTTATGTAGGGTGGTGGCTTGCCCCACCAATGTCATTCCGAGCGAAAGAGTTTACCCTGAGCGTAGTCGAGCGGGTCTATTTAAAATAACTGTCATTGCGTCCGAAGCCGTTGAGTTTACCCTCGACGGGAGTTCACTTGCTTTTCTGTCGGGGGAACGGGTCTATTTAAAATAACTGTCATTGCGAGCGAAGCGCGGCAATCTTCATTCCCAATAATCAATAATCACTTATCATTAATCATTTGAAAAGGCTCAAAACTCAACACTCAAAACTTAAAACTATAAATTCCGGCCACTACATTACAAAATAATCACGCCACTCCTTATGTAGGATGGGCTTTAGACCATGCTGTTGCTAAATTCCACCCGTGTCATCCCGACCGAGGCGCAGCCGAGTGGAGGGATCTGGCACACGACATTACGTGTGTACACATTTGAAAAAGACAATACGCAATACATAAACGTCATTTCGAACTTGTCGAGAAATCTATTCAAAAAAAAACACCGACGAAGTCGGCCACAACCGGCGCTTCACACTTCACGTAAAACGCTTCACGAATTTTATGCGTAGCCGAAGGATCTGTTCAAATAACTGCCCGAAGGGCCACCTCAACTCAAAACTAAAAACTCAAAACTAATTTACGGTAATCTTCATCAACAATATTGAAGCGCAGCGTAAATCCCGACTACTCGGGAATCAATTAATAGTGTCTTCTGAATTTTCTCCTTATCATTTCACACTAATTTCTGTTTGCAAAGAAAAAAATAAGTTTGTCGAACTTTATCATTTGTGTATCATATTGAGATAATCTTGGAGGAATTTAGGCGTGAACATTTTGCAGAAATTATGGTTCATCCGAGAAATGGGTAGGTGGGGTTGCATAAAAAAGGACATGGCC
>CAZWME010000107.1:0-9961 GCA_964634515.1 uncultured Pirellulales bacterium
TTGAGATTGGAAGGCTTAATGGTGTGTCAGGGAAATCCCAGACCCAAGTGGTTGCTTTCGAAATCGAAAGACAAGGAATGAGATTGACTTTAATGGAGATAATAACGATGTGCCAAGTTCAAACCGCCGTTTTCCGCAATGTTCTTTGCATGTCACTGTGTGTTTTCCTTCTGGTGCTCACGGCAACGGATGTAGGGTTTTCAGCCCGGAAAATGGATTTTGGCGCGTACTATACCAAGCTGGATTCCGGTCGGCCCTTTGAAGCACTGTCCAGAACGACAGAGCATGCCGACGTTGTGGTGCGCATCGATGGGAAACGTAAGTTCATTTTCTGGAGGGCTTCCAGCTACTTGCCTCATTTAAAGACGGCAAGCGGGATTGACTATGTCAAGGAGGTGGTGCCGAGGTCCGGTGATGGCTCCGGCATCATGCCGGACCGGGTCAATACCTTCGCCCGGGTCAATATCCTTGAAAACACACCAACTCGTGTGGTTGTGCATTGGAGGTATGAGCCCAGCTTTTCGATGTCTGCTTTTCCGGTGCATCCCGTGAATGCCACACATAACGGCTTCGTTGATGAGTACTATACGATTACACCGGACGGCCATGTCAAACGCACGATCCGGCAGGCCACGTCCTGTGTGGATGACTGGAACGATCCGCAGAAAGTCACTACCCAGGAGTTCGCCCTCACCAACAAGGGAATATCCAACGTAACGACCAGGAGCCCCAGGGATTCAGGCCCTGCCGGACCGATCAAGGGCAACCCGCTTCATGGCACTAATGTGGTCAAGCCGGTGGCATGGTGGAAGTTCGATGAAGCACAGGGCGCTACCACCGCTGAGAGCATCAGCGGGGTGGCCAGCACCATTCCGGGTGACAAGGCCGCATGGAAGGCGGGCATTTCGGGAACAGCCCTACACGGCGATGGATACAATACGCAGGTTGTATTGCCGGACGGAAAGGCCCCGAGGATCACGAGTGAGATTACCCTGGAAGGCTGGATCAGCCTGGCAGCCTATCCCTGGGAAGATGTGCCGATCGTCAAAAAAGGAGATAAGAAAGGCTATTTTCTTGGTGTTACCGGTCACGGCTATCCTGCTTTCAAATTGATGGTTGGTGAAAACTGGGTGACATTGCAGGTGCCCGAAGCCAAAGAAGCAGATAAGCAGGTGAAAATCCAGCGAGGGCTCTATGCAGGCAACCTGGATCTGTTCAAATTTTACCACCTGGCCGGGACCTACAGCGTCTTTGATGGTATCCTGCGTCTATATGTCAACGGTGTCGAAGTTGCTCAAAAGGCCGTTGGTGTCGGCGCTGGTGGAAACATCCAGCCCACACAGGATGATGTTGTGTTGTTCAAGGGACCGGATGCCTTCCCTGTGGATTGGATTCATGGAACGTCTGCGTCTCCCTATGCACTGGATGGATTGCTTGACGAAGTCAAAATCTATGATGTACGCTTGACCGCGGCCCAAATCCGGCAGATGTACAAGAACTTCGATCCCGGCGATGCGGTGGTGCTCCGTCCGGATTCCCCGGAGCGCACGCTGCCTGAGCCGCCCTCCTCCGGCACATTCAGAGCATATTATCACACGCTTCGATTTTATGAGAATTATGACAATTTCTGGCGTTATGGCAGCGATGCGGATGTGGTTGTCGAGTTTGACAAGACACCGAACAAGTTTGTGTTCTGGCATGGAACGGCCTACATTCCCATGCTGGTCAATGACAAGAATCAGTGGTATTCCAATGAGTTCAATGAAACCTGGGCTACATCCGGAGGAAATTCCTGCCAGGAACCGATGTCCGAGAAGAAGAACCTGATTAATCACGCCCGGATTGTGGAACAATCCCCGGCAAGGGTGGTTATTCACTGGCGGTATCCCTTGAAAGATACCAAGTACGTCTTCGCCAATTACGACCCGACTACCGGATGGGGCGACTGGAGTGATTGGTACTTCACCATCTATCCTGACGGAACCGCCTATAAGCTTATGCGTCTGTGGACCAGAGGGGAGCGAAATCACGAATGGCATGAGGGGATGGTGATTACCGGCCCGGGACAGCATCCTGAGACCGTGGTGGACCCTGTCGGAGTCTTGACACTTGCGGATGCCGACGGAGCGCAGAAGAGCTTTGACTGGATCAAAGGACCTCCCAGACGACCGAATTACAGAAATCAAAAAATCCACATTATTAACTTCAAGAGTGATTGGGATCCTTTCACCGTAGGCAACTTCCGCGGTGGGGACGTCTATAGCGGGGAACTGACGCCTTATTCGGTCTTTCCTTCCTGGAACCACTGGCCTATCGGACAAGTCATCTCCGCTGGACGAAACGCAACCGCCCCCGACCGGACCGCTCATAGTTCCTTCACGCACGTGCGCGTACCCGACTATGCCTCCACTGAAGAGTACCAAGAGAAAATCCTGATCGAAGGCATGACGCGGGCCTATACGGATAAGGGTGTAGACCAACTGATCACGCTTTACAAGAGTTGGAACAGTGCGCCGGATATCAGCCAGATGCGTGGATTAACCAGTCAGGGCTACGACCGGGCCGAGGGCGCCTTTGAGTTGACCCGAAGCGGCGATGCCATGTCCCTCAAAGTCAATGCGTCCGCGGACAAGCCCCTTTACAATCCGGCCTTTGTGATCAAGAACTGGTATAGCCGTACGGCCACGGCATCTGTGAAGCTGACCGGTGTCTCATCCAGTGACATTCGCCAGGGTGTGGTAATTGACACGGACGGAACCTACACGATGGTCGTTTGGCTGGAACTGGCTGCCACCAATGCAATCACCATCAGCATTACGAGAAATTAGCCGTAGAGCAATCTATCAGAACAGCAAAAAAAATATCTCAAATGTTTTCGTGGCAACGGTCTGCTATAACTTATGATGCACTTTGGAGTATGCTAACATCATAATAATTCCATTATCACATTTTAACCGGCAGAACAACTAATATATTGCAGCTTAAGATTTCAGAAAAAATATTCAACTTATTGAAAACATCTGAGACGTTCCGAAGGTTCTGTTGCCAGAGTTCAATTAATAAGTTATTATTGACATTGTTTTGAAATATGATGAGTTAATGAACATAGACGAGAAATACTATGAGAGTTAAGATTAAGTTAGCCCTGATACTTGTTATTATTCTCGGGTCATGTGTGGTTTTTACGGCGCTGATAATCAGCCGAATGCGACGTGGCGACGAGGAAACTGTTTCTGGGATAATACAGCCGGAAACAACGGTTGGCTGCCAGGACGGTTGGCCTATGTTTCGAGGTGGTCAGCAGCTCTTAGGCAGGGCATCCGGATCCTTACCTGATTCTCTGAGATTTGTTTGGAAATTCAAAACCGGTGACCAGATCAAATCATCACCTGCAATCGAGGGAAATCTTGTTTTTATTGGTTCATCGGACGCAAATGTTTACGCAATTGATTTAGCAAGTGGACGCCGGGTATGGGCATACAAGACCGGCGATGCTGTCGAGGCGACACCTTGTGTGATAGAAGGTTCGGTTTTTGTAGGGTCATCGGATGGATTTTTGTATGCGCTTGAAGCTAAAAGCGGCTCACTTAAGTGGAAATACGAGACGGATGGAGAGATTCTTGGGGCAGCTAATTGGGTACGCTCCCCGGACGGTCAGATGTTATGGATACTTGTTGGAAGCTACGACGGTATATTACATTGTGTGGATGCGGCAACCGGAAAAGCCGTATGGACTTATGAAACGGACAATTACATAAACGGCTCACCTGCAGTCGATGGCCAAAGGACCGTTTTCGGGGGCTGTGATGCTATGATTCACGTTGTGTCCCTGGCCGACGGCAGCGAAATAATACAGATCGATTCCGAATCATATATTGCAGCTTCCGCAGCATTTTTAGATGGTCAGGTGTATGTAGGCAATTACGATAATGTACTTATCAAAGCCGACATTGCCGTCGGTGAAATTGTATGGAAATATACGGATTCGGATTCTCCGTTTTTCTCTTCACCGGCAGTCGGTCAGAATGTAGTTGTATTTGGAGGACGAGATGAGCGTGTGCATTGTGTTAGTCGTAATAATGGTAAGGTAGTCTGGACATTTCAGGCCCTGGGAGAAGTTGACAGCTCACCGGTTATTTGCGGTGACAAAGTGGTTATCGGCTCCGAAGACGGCCGACTATATATGTTAAGGCTTTCCGACGGAAAACAAGTGTGGTCGTATGACATAGGCCAGCCTGTTACTTCTTCACCGGCTGTGGCCAGTCAGATGGTTGTAGTCGGTAGTAATGACGGTTATGTTTATGCATTTAGTTCCAAGCGATAAACACGGGGGCAAATAGTTATGAATATCGTCCACATTACTCCAAGCGCAGGAGAGAGCTTTTATTGTGAGAACTGTTTGCGAGATGCTGCTTTGATTAAGGCAATAATGAAAGCTGGGCATGATATTCTCTCAGTCCCTCTTTACCTGCCGTTGTCTGTTGATGAAAGCGATTCGGTCACTAAATCCCCCATCTTTTTTGGCGGTATTAATGTTTACCTTCAGCAAAAATCTTCTTTCTTCCAAAAAACCCCTCGCTGGTTTGATAAATTGCTGGATTCACCCGGACTGTTAAAATGGGTTGGCCGATTGGCCGGAATGACAAGCGCAAAAGATTTAGGCCAAACGACGACGTCGATGTTGCGTGGTGAACAGGGGAGACAGATAAAAGAACTGGACAGACTCGTCGAATGGCTATGTGCGCAGGATACAAAACCTGATGTTGTGTGTCTTTCCAATATTATGCTGGTTGGTCTTGCCAGGCGCATTAAGCAAAGACTTGGTGTACCAGTGTTTTGTCTGCTTCAGGACGAGGACGGTTTTTTGGATGCATTACCATCACCATATTCGGATCAAGCCTGGGAGATACTTGCTGAACGTGCAAGTGACATAGATGCATTTATCGCGGTGAGTAAATACTATGCAGAGGTTATGCAGCAGAGACTTGAGGTAGCTTCAGAGCGTATGTATGTAGTTTATATGGGTATTTCATTAGATGAATATGAGTTTAGACAAGCAGAGCCTGAAATTCCCATCATCGGTTTTCTCTCAAGAATGTGTTTTGACAAGGGTTTGGATACACTGGTCGATGCCTTTATTCAGGTAAAGAAAAATGAGAAATTAAAAAATGCAAGATTGAGGATAACCGGCGGTAAGATGACTAATGATGAGAAATTACTGAATCAGATTCGGGGGCGGTTAACTTCTTGTGGTTTGATTGGTGATGTGGAATTTCTGCAGGATTTCAACTCTATTTCCAAATCCGCCTTTTTGCGAACTCTTTCAGTTCTGTCGGTGCCGGAAAAGCAGCCTGTTGCGTATGGATTGTATGCGCTTGAATCTCTTGCGGCCGGCGTGCCGGTAGTAGAACCATCCAGTGGTGTTTTTCCGGAATTATTAGAAATAACCGGCGGTGGAGTACTGTTTGAGCCTAATAATGTTGCGGCTTTGGCGGCTGCAATAGAGAAACTGTTGCTTGAGCCGGATTGTGCCCGGAAAATGGGAAAACAGGGTCGAGATGCAGTCTTTGAAAAATTTAATATCGAGCAAACTGCTAAAGAAATGGTGCGTATATATGGAGAAATAGCCCATTAACATGTGCGAGGATTACTATGCTCGAACTTATTAATGTAACGAAAAGTTACCAGACGCCGGGAAATAAGGATGGCCTCTGTGTTTTGAAAAACATAACACTTAAAGTGACAAAAGGCCAGTCTCTCGTAATAGTTGGGCCTTCCGGCAGCGGCAAGAGTACACTGCTTAATATTATTGGCGCTCTCGATCGGCCATCTGAAGGAAGGGTATTATTTGATGGTAAGGACCTTGCAGAGCTGACCGAGATTGAGCTTGCAGGAATTCGCAACCGCCAGATAGGATTTGTTTTTCAGTTCCATCATCTTGTGCAACAGTGCACGGTGCTCGAAAACGTTTTGGTGCCGACGCTTGCCGGCAAAACTCATCAGTCAAGAAAAGAGATTCAGGAAAGAGCGACAAATCTACTGCAGCGAGTAGGGCTTAAAGAACACTTGTTACATAGGCCGGGGCAACTTTCAGGTGGTCAACGCCAGCGTGTAGCTGTTGTCAGGGCTTTGATTAACCGCCCCAAGCTTTTACTGGCTGATGAGCCGACCGGCTCACTTGATAAGGATGCCGCGGAGAATATCGCCGAACTCCTGGTTGAGCTAAATCGCAGCGAAGAAGTTACATTAATTACCGTAACACATTCGCTCAAACTTGCAGTAATGATAGGCAACGTAATGGAATTAAGCGATGGTCAACTGAGAGATGGGAGTTCCAAATGAGTTTGTGGAATCTTGCCAAAAGAAGTCTCAGTTTTTATTGGCGGACGAATTTAGGCGTTCTGCTGGCCGTTATGGTAAGCGCTATTGTTTTAACCGGTGCGCTAGTAATAGGTGATTCGGTTCGTTATAGCCTTAAATCGATGGTAAAGGCCCGGTTAGGCGAAACGCAGTTAGCTCTTATTCTTAATAACAGATTCTTCAGAGCTGAACTGGCAAACGAACTCGCGAAAGAGCTTGATACAGTTGTGGCTCCTGTTTTGCAGCTAAGGGGAATGATTGCCAACGGCGATGGCGATAAGCGGGCGAATAGGATCGAGGTACTCGGTGTTGATGGACGTTTTTTTGAAATTGGAACAGCGCAAAACCCTCTCCGAGATAGTCCAGACCAGACGATTGTTTTAAACAACCCCCTGGCGGTAAAACTTGGTGTCGCTGTAGGGGATGAAGTTGTGCTTCGAATTGAAAAGCCGTCTCTTATGCCGCGTGATATACCCCTGACACCGGATTCAGATCAATCGATGGCATTTCGTTTGGTGGTAAAAGCAATTGCAGGTAAGTCAGACTTCGGAAGTTTTAGTCTAAAAGCCAACCAGATTACATCGTTGAACGCTTTTGTGCCCTTATTGTGGCTGCAGGAACAACTTGGCCGCAACAATGAAGCAAATATGCTTTTACTTGCAGCCAATGCCAGGGATGACATAACAACTGAAAAGGCGAATGAAGCCGTAAAGAAATGCTGGCAGCTTGCTGATGCGGCTCTTGAATTTCGCAGATTACAGAATAAGGATATGTTTGAATTGCGCAGCAGGCGGGTTTTCATTGATGAATCTATCACCACCGCCGCTATCAATACAAGTGATGAATCCTTTGGTGTTTTGACTTATTTTGTGAATGAATTAAGTTCAGGTGACAAAGCAACTCCATATTCTATGGTGGCTGCTGTGAGTAACCCGGCGGACGCTGGTGGTCTTATACCTGAAGATATGCAGGACAATGAAATTCTAATCAATCAGTGGCTTGCCGGGGACCTCGGTGTTAAAGAGGGGGATGATATAGAGCTTACTTATTTTGTTCTCGGGCCGATAAGAGCGCTGCGGGAAGAAGAAGCAAGCTATCGAGTTAAGGCAATACTTTCAATGGACAGCCCGGCGATGGATTCGAATTTAATGCCGGATTTCCCGGGTTTGGCCTATGCGGAAAACTGTAGGGATTGGGACCCTGGAATTCCGATTGATCTTGATAAGATACGCAAGCAGGATGAGGATTATTGGCAGCAGTATCGAGGCACGCCAAAGGCTTTTGTTACACTCAGAGCCGGCCAAAAGATGTGGGCGAACAGGTATGGTAATTTAACGATGATTCGTTATCCTGCAGCAGCTAATGGATATTCAGAGTCTATAGCGGGCAGCT
This sequence comes from uncultured Pirellulales bacterium, assembly GCA_964634515.1. Lineage (GTDB taxonomy): Bacteria > Planctomycetota > Phycisphaerae > Sedimentisphaerales > Anaerobacaceae > NIOZ-UU13. The sequence continues at coordinate 7,753 of CAZWME010000107.1, forward strand.
TCTTAAACAATGTTAATCCCGCTTCGGTAGGACTTTTTTTTCAATCGGTGCGTTCACGCGGCATACAAGCGGGAGACCAGGCCACGGACTTTGGCCAGCTATTTCTTGGTCTCAGCATGTTTCTTATTATAGCGGCTTTAATTTTGATGGGGCTTCTTTTCGTATTCGGTATTGAAGGCCGGCGCGAACAGATTGGCATGTTACTGGCAGTGGGTTTTTCACCGAAGCTGGTAAGACGGCTGTTGTTTATTGAAGGTGGAATACTGGCCGTACTGGGAGTCCTTGTTGGTACTGTTGCGGGACTGCTCTATACAAAAGTTATGATTTACGGGCTTGCCACGTTATGGCAGGCTGCGGTAAGCGGTTCAGAAATATATTTTTATGCGAAACCTTCTTCTTTGTTCCAGGGGGCGTTGGCGGCGGTAGCTGTTTCTCTGATTGCGATATGGTTGACATTGCGCAAGCAGGTGTCTCGGCCGGCTCGTGAGCTTCTTGGAGGTGGTTTGGAGCAGCAATTCTTTACCGACAAGAAGATATTGAAGGGTAGAATCGGATTATTGGTAGCGGCGGCGGCAGCAGTTGGAGCGGTATTGCTCCTTGGCCTGATGGGCAATGCCGACAGCGCCGCTGTTGCCGGTGTATTTTTCGGAGCTGGGGCCCTGCTTTTGATTGCCGGACTTGGATTAACTCATGCTTTATTAAGAATGATAGCGAGCGGTTGGAACAATGCGGTGGCGTCTCTTGCCGGATTGGGATTGCGCAATACAACAAGACGAAGCGGGCGAAGCTTAGCGGTTGTCGGTTTGCTTGCGTGTGGAGTATTTCTGGTTGTTGCCGTCGGAGCCAACAGGCATAATCCGTTATTTCATGCCCACAAACGAGATTCAGGGACAGGGGGCTTCACACTTTTTGGTGAATCGTCAATAAGTATCCTCCATGATTTGAACAGTCCATCCGGTCGTCAGTCAATGTCTGTGGATGATAATGTACTGGAAGGTGTGCAGATAGTTCAGTTGCGGATACATGAGGGGGATGATGCAAGCTGTCTTAATCTCAATCGCGCACAGATGCCGCAATTGTTGGCACTACAGCCGGATAGATTGCAGGGACGTGGTTCTTTTGCTTTCATTAAAACAATCGAAAGTGATAATGGAAACAAATTGTGGGATTTACTTAATGAGAATCTCGGTGATAATGTAGTAGCGGCAGTTGGTGATTATGCGACTGTGTACTGGGCCCTCGGCAAGTCTGTCGGAGATGAGCTTGATTATGTCGATGAAAAAGGTGTAAAATTTCGGCTGCGCCTCGTAGGAATGTTGAAGAACTCAATTTTGCAGGGAAGCCTGATTATTTCTGAAGATGAGTTTATCAAGCGCTTCCCGTCGGAAGATGGATACAGGCTTTTGCTTATAGATGCCCCGCAGGAAAAAACTGAAGCAGTGGCTGATTTGCTTTCTGCGCGATTGAGAGACTATGGTCTGGCACTTACACCGACTACTCAGCGATTGGCCGAGTTTAGTGCCGTTGAAAATACATATCTGTCAATTTTTCAGTTATTAGGCGGTTTGGGGCTGATTCTCGGCAGTTTGGGGCTTGGTTTGGTCGTGCTCCGCAACGTGCTTGAGAGGCGGAGTGAGCTTGCGATGCTGCAAGCGGTTGGATTTGACAAAGCCGCACTTAAGAGAATGGTGTTTTACGAGCATGGAGGACTTATGGCAGGTGGTTTGGCCTGTGGGATTATCGCTTCACTTATAGCAGTCAGTCCTGCCCTGAAATCTCCTGGATCACAAATTCCGTATTTTTCATTAGTGTTTACAATTGCTGCTATAGCTGCCAGTGGATTAGTATGGATACGGGTTGCGACGGCCTTTGCACTCAGTGGCAAGATGTTGGAAGCGTTAAGAAATGAGTAAGTATCGAAAGATCTAAAAGAGGAAAGTATGAAGGAATCTACTGTCGCAAAGACATTACCGATTGGATTGGCTGTTTTGGGGGTGATATTGCTGTTTATTTGGCTTTTTGCCGATGCGGCGAAGGATTTAAAGGAGCGTCTGCCGGGTGAGGATAACAGGACGAAAATTCTTGCAGAAGAAGACGGGCCCATCAAGATAACCGGCCGGTTGGTGAAATACGACGGCGTGCCGGCTGATTTGTCCGGCGCCTGGCCTCGATTTCGAGGTCCGAACATTGACGCAATAAGCAGTGATGA
>CAZWME010000108.1:0-9948 GCA_964634515.1 uncultured Pirellulales bacterium
TTTGTAACCATATTGACCCGCACGTCCGTGCACTGTGCCGAGAGGATTGTCGAAATCAACAACTCCAGTGGATTCGAATGTTTAAGTGCTATCCTGGCCTGTGGATATCTCTTTCTTAATATCGGAAAAATTTTCCGGACTCTTTCGGCTGCCTTGGTCTTATCTATTTTTATTTTTTTGGGAGCTGTTTTTTTAGGCATAGTCACTTTTTCTCAAGGGAGTTCCTGCAGGATTTCTTTAAGCTTTTCAGCAAAGAATACCTCATGAAATCTCAAAGATTCTTCGACTCCGGGTAAAAACAATATTGTTACAGGCACTAATTCATTGTACTTGTTCTTCAATGCAAGTGTTGCAGGATCATCATTTGATGTAGTATCGGCTTTGATTACCAACACTTCTTTTTCTTCGATTAGCCCTGCAATGTCCTTGTTATGATAAACAACTTTATCCACCGCCTGGCAGCTCAGACACCAATCAGCGGTGAACTTGATTAAAACGGGTTTGCCTTCAGCTATGGCATTGTCAATAACAGCATCGTCATAATCCTGCCAGGCAATGAGTTCTCCTGCTGGTGCCGGCAAAAACAACCAGCCTCCCGCGAACACAATCAGGGCAGCGCTGATTCTTATAAGCCACTTGCGAGCGGGTTTCGTATTGAAGCTCACCCATCCGCCCCACATCCATACACAAAAACCAAGAATCACCGCAAAATATAACACATTCGTCCTATAGGCCTGCGGCAAGGCACCAATGAGTTTTACGGCGATAATCAGCAGGACAAATCCGATGCCCTGTTTGAATAATTCCATCCACTGCCCCGGCTTTGGAAGACGTTTCAGCAAACCGGGTATTGAAGTTAGTATTGCATAGGGCACAGCCATCCCCACACCTATCACCATTATAACAACGGTAGCAACCAGCCAATGCTGGGCCTGTGCCCATCCGAAGGCTAACGCCAATATACCGAAGCCGCAGGGAGTGCTTAAAATGGCTGCAAGAAAGCCGGTCCCAACAGCACCCGAATAGCCTTTACCGCTGCCCGATTTGCACGCTATCGAAGATGGAACGCCAATATTAAAAACTCCGAACATCATCAGGGCCAGCACCACCAGCAAAAGCACCATCCCCGCAATAAAAATTGGATTTCGATACTGGTCGCCCCACTGTAACACTGTTCCATAGAAAATTTGCAGGACAATATTCGCAACTGCAAGAGACGCAAAAAACAGCAATATCCCTAAACAAAAAGCAAATCCCATCGCTTGGGATTTTTTTTTGCCTGCTTTTGACTGCTCGACGATTCTCATTACGATAAGTGGAAGCACCGGCCAGACACACGGCATAATATTCAAAGTCAGCCCCGCTAAAAAAGCTAAACCAAGGGCGAAAGCAATGGAATAACTCGGCGATGTAATTGTATCAGGTGTATCATCATTTGTTTCAAAACTTATTTTTCTCCAGGAATCCCGCCATACCCAAACAATCTTAGTCTGAAGAGTTTTTTCAAACGGCGGTAAGCATACCTTGCTCGTACAGGCAATACCGGAAATCTTGACCTCAATATCATTCTCACTGATTACTGTCTTTGCCGGAGTTTTGAATGCCGTGATTGGTACAAAGACAGTGAAATTACCTTCGTAAACTTCTATTTTGCTACCCAGCGGATCTGTGAAGAAATGCCATTTTGGGAAAACAACCTCACCAAAATCAAAATCATCTGAAATGGCTTGAACCTTCAACTCTAATCCTTCTGCAGGTGCTGTTTCAGCCTTTGCGTAATAGTGAAGGTCATCGGTCCCTTCAAATATGACTGCGATGCCGGCCTTTGAGTCCATCCGAACTGGCTCAATACGTACAGTCGAAACTTCTTGCCCTGAATTCGCCAGTTCAACACCATCTCTGCTATCAGGAGTAATTGAGCTTAGCTCATTTGTATTCTGGCCTGATGCAAAACATCTAGCTACAAAAATACAAGCTATCCATAATATGCCTAAAAGAAGTGTTTTTTTCGATTTCATAGCAGCCATTTTCCCCCATAAAAAACTAAAATGACAGAAGTAGAAAATATATCAGTCAGCCGGCTGGTTGTGGGGTTCTTCGGACTCGGCTTCCGGCTGTTCGGTTTTATTATTCTTGGTTTGTTCGTTATTCTTGGCTTGCTCAGCAGCTAATAAATCGGCAACGGTCGGCTTGTCCAATCGGCCGCCTTCCAAGATTATTTTCACATCTTCAGCATCGAGCGTTTCGTATTTCAGCAGGGCCTTTGCTATTTGCTCGAGGTTGTTTTTATTTGTCCCTATTAATTCTTTTGCTTGTTCATAAGCCTCATTGGTAACTTTTTTGACCTCGCTGTCGATTGCTTCTGCTGTTTTCTCTGAATACTCTTTTTCGCCCGGCATCATATACATCGGGTCGTTCATGCCCGTATCGGGAGTATAATTTATTGGCCCAAGCTCGCTGCTCATACCCCAGGTCAAAATCATCTGTTTTGCGATATTAGTGGCCTGTCGAATATCACTCTGTGCACCGCTGGTTATATCGTCACAAAACATATCTTCAGCAACTCGCCCACCAAAACATACCTGCAAAAGTGCCATACAATATTTTTTTGTAAATATCGTCCTGTCTTTTTCCGGCAGGGCAAAAGTGGCCCCGCCCATCGGCCCGCGGGGAATGATACTTACCTTGTGCAGCGGATCGGCATCTTCTAAGAGTGACTGCACGAGTGTATGGCCGGCTTCGTGGTAAGCAGTGATTTCTTTTTCCTTTTGGTCGATCACCCTGCTCTTTTTTGCTCTTCCCCATCTGACCTTGTCCCGGGCTTCTTCAAGGTCGGCCATTTCGACACTTTCCTTGTCGGCCATAGTTGCCGCTAAAGCGGCTTCGTTGATAATTGCCGCCAGGTCCGCTCCGCTGAACATAGGTGTCCCGCGTGCGAGTCTTTCCAGGCTGATATCCGGTCCCCATTTCACTTTTTTGGCGTGGACCTTCAGAATGTCAACTCGACCTTTTAAGTCCGGCAGCGGCACAAAGATTTGCCTGTCGAATCTACCCGGCCGCGTCAAGGCATGGTCCAGGATGTCGGCGCGGTTTGTAGCTGCAATCACAATAACCTGGTCGTTCGTATCAAAGCCGTCCATCTCAACGAGTATCGCATTCAGTGTTTGTTCGCGCTCATCGTGCCCGCCGCCGGCAAAACCGGCCCCGCGTTTTCGACCAATCGCGTCAACCTCGTCAAGGAAGATGATGCAGGGAGAATTTTCTTTGGCCTGCTTGAACAAGTCGCGTACACGGGATGCTCCTACGCCGACGAACATTTCTACGAAATCGCTGCCGGATATACTAAAGAACGGTACATCAGCCTGGCCTGCTATGGCCTTTGCAAGTAATGTCTTTCCGCAGCCGGGCGGGCCCACGAGCAACACTCCGCGAGGGATTCGGCCGCCTAATCGCTGGAATTTCTTCGGATTTTTCAAAAACTCGATTATCTCCGCAACTTCATCTTTCGCCTCTTCTACGCCGGCTACGTCCTCGAACGTCACTTTGACTCGGTCTTTTCCCTGAAGCTTATGTTTGCTTCGACCAAACGACATCAGCATACCGCCGGCGCCGCCGCGAAGGTTGCGGGCAAAAAGAAAATAGAAAATAGCCACCAAAACGACTATCGGCAGTAACATGCTTATTATATTCAGCAGCCAGGTATGCTGCTCGGGGAAGTTGACCTCAATGCCTTTATCCTTTAATTCTTTGAGAAATTCATCAGGGACCAAATCCGGGTTGTAATTCACCGTGAAAGTTTTCGGTGCTTTTTCGTCTGTGCCGGCGTCATCCGATTTGTATTTACCTTTTATCTCGGTATCGTGGATCTCAACACTCTCGATTTTGCCGTTATTGGCATCTTCAATAAACTCAGACCATTTTTTCTTTCCGCCCCCCTCAAACTTTTGCAGCATCATCAATGATGTGAAAATTACGATTGCGATTATCAGATAGAAAAACGGTCCGCGTTTAAATCTCGGCGGTATCGGCTTTTTCCCGGGCCTGTTTTGCTGGCCCTGACGTTGTTGAACATTTGGCTTTTTGTCTTGATTGTCACTCATAATTTGCGTTTTTTGTATCCTCGCTTGTACGGGGACGGGTTTACTCCTGTAAGAACAGGACTGATTCAAAAAATAATTCTACCACTTTGCTTCCATTAGTTCTACGATCTTCCTCGCCAGATTGTTTGCCGCCAGATTCGAAGCGTATTTAATATCCTGCTGTTGGTATTCAGAATAGCTCGCTATTGCGCTGATAGTGTGGTTATCTATCAAAAGTTCTCCCGTCTTTAGATTCTTCCAGTTGACCAGGGCTGTTAACTCCACTTCTTTTTCAAGAACCAGCCCGGTTTCCCTTTCGGTGCTGAGCGCCATCTCACCTATTGATACTATTTGGCCGCTTAGAATCGCATCAGCACGGTCCCTGTTTGAGACTATTTTGTACGGTGTCTCCACCTCGATGCGTTTCGACAAAGCATCGGAAAGTTCGTATTCGGCTCCACGCCGAAAGGTCTGGTTGTCGAACATCTCCAGATAGACGGTATCGATATCCTGCGGAAACAGCGTTTGGTTGGAATAGCCGTTCAACTCAACGCATCCGCTTAGACCTAAAGTACAGAGCATAATAATACAAGAGTACACCGACACAAATATGCATCGAATTGTACTGGAATGATTGTCTTTAAGATTTTGTTTCTCCATTTTCTCTCTCATTGCCGACCGAATTGCCGGTAAGAATTTCTTTTGCCATCTCTGCCGCCTTAGTGCCTGGCCAGTCGTTTATCACCATATCAAAATAGAGTTTAGCCGACTGCTTGTTACCGGTCCTCTGATAATATTGGCCTATACTGAATTGTTTGTAGGCTAATTGCTCGTTTATCTCTTCGAGTTTTGTCTCAACGTTCGTTTCTTCCGGGTCTCCCGGGTATAGCAGCCTGAATTTATCGTAACAGCTTTTTGCAATACTCAGGCTCGATGCGTCATATAACTGTCTCTTATGCTCGGGATGATTGTTATACGCAGCGTGTTTGCATCGAGCCATATTGAGCAGCGCATCCCTGCCGGTTTTTCCAGTCTGGTATTGCGATGATATCTCCCACCATTTGAGGTAAGCTGCATTAAATTCTTTCTTTCTTTCGTAATGTTCAGCCACCGCTATAGATGCATTTAATCCCATCTGAGTGTCAAGCCCTGCCCGGTCGGTAATCTTTTCCATTATCCTGACACCCTCGGCATATCCTTTCAACTTGACGATACGAAACACACGTTTTTTCTGGCCGCCTAAATAAGCCGTCGCTATGGCATATTGTCTGTCAATAACCTGATCGCGAAAATCACTGTCGGGCTGTTCGGTAAGCAGCTTCTCATAGATTCTCAGTGCTTTGTTGAACTGGCCTTTTTCTTCGTATTGTTGCGCCATTGCAACAGTCGCCTCGGTGCCTATCGGCGTATCAGGCGCCTGCTCGCTGATCCTTTTCATGATTTCCATGCCCTCGGCGTATCCTGTTACCTCGAAAACGCCAAGGACGGTTTTTTTCTGTCCGCCTAAAAAAGCCGTCGCTATCGAAAACTGCCTGTCCAGGGCCGCACCCCGAAGTTTGCTCTCGGGATATTTAGTGATAATCTTTTCGTAATTATCGACCGCCTCGGTGAACTTGCCTTTGCAAAAGAGCATCTCCGCCTTGATAAAAACGTCTAAATCAGGGCCTGCGATTTCGGGAAAGTCTTTTTTCAGTTTATCGAACGCCTGACTGGCGGCCTTGGTTTGGCCGGTATTGACGAGCTTCTTCGTTTGGGCCACAGCCAGCAGAAATTTGTCCCTGCCCTCAGCCGTAACAGCCTTCCAGTCCTGGTCTTTTCCCAAACGCCACGTGTCCGCCGAAACCATCGATATCGCAGACAGTACTACCGTCATTGCCGGCACAATTAATCGAATTATATATTTTAGCATATCCATGCCCCGCCAATTCTTCTTTATTTCGAAGGTTATTGGTAAATCGCTAAGTATTATACCTATTCCCAAAGCTATTGCAAACCCGCTCTTTAAAATATAATATGTTATAATCTTTCCACAATAATTGCAAGAAAACTTGTTTTTTGTATATTTGCCGGTTATAAAGCTATGGATTAATCAACCGTATTATTGTTTAAAGCTAATGGAGATGCAAAATGGCTAAATATTTACTGATTATTCTGATGACAATTGCATTGTGCCTGAGTTTAGCAGTTATCGGCTGTCAGTACGATGCCTTGACGGATTTGTCTCTTGCCACCGGAAGCGTTCGCTCCATAACGGTTGCCGATTATGTGGACAAGATGAAGGCCGGATGGGTCGGGCAGATGGCAGGAGTCGGCTGGGGCGGGCCTACCGAGTTCAAGTACAAAGGACAAATCATACCCGAAGATAAGATGCCCCCGTGGAAACCGGAGCTGATTAACCAGTTCCAACAGGATGACATTTATGTTGAGATGACTTTCATGCGGACGCTTGAGCTGTATGGCTTTGATTGTTCTATCCGCCAGGCAGGGATTGATTTTGCCAACAGCGGCTATCGTCTCTGGCATGCAAACAGAAATGGTCGTGATAATTTGCGCAAAGGAATTGCCCCGCCCGACTCCGGACATCCTGAGTTTAATAGACATGCCGATGATATAGATTACCAGATTGAGGCCGATTACGCAGGTCTGATTGCGCCCGGCATGCCAAACGTGGCTATAGAGCTGGGCGAAAAATTCGGACGGCTGATGAACTATGGAGACGGCCTTTACGGAGGCCAGTTTGTCGGTGGAATGTACGCCGAGGCCTTCTTTGAAAACGATATGGTAAAGATTGTCCAGGCCGGACTAAAATGCATTCCGGCTAAAAGCCAATACGCCGAATCTATCCGTGATGTACTCGCATGGTATAAAGAGAATCCCTACGACTGGGAAAAAACCTGGCAGCGTATTGAGGAAAAGTACCAAGACAATCCAGACTACCGCCGCTTTTCCTGCAGTGGGGCCGAGAGCGATTTCAATATCGACGCCAAAATTAACGGTGCTTACATTGTGATGGGTTTGCTATATGGTGAAGGTGATCCGGACAAAACGATTATTATTTCGACACGATGCGGCCAGGACTCCGACTGCAATCCGTCCAACGCAGGAGGCATACTGTTTACTACTATCGGATTTAAAAATCTGCCCGACAAGTTCAAATCGGCCCTGAATCCCGAAGGCAAGTTCAGCCATACTCCATACAACTTCCCGACCCTCGTGGAAGTAAGTAAGAAACTCGTTCGCCAGGCGGTCAAGCGTGAAGGCGGCTGGATGCTGAAGAACGCCGAAGCTCAGGATGCCTTTATCATTCCGGCTCGAAAACCCAAACCCAGCAAACTTGAACAGTGCTGGGAAGCCGGCCCTGTTGCAAACAGTAAATTCACAGAACAAGAGATGGCACAGATAAAAGTTACGGAAGAATAGTGCTAATTCGGACCTGATATTTACAAGGCGGCTATATGCGTTTTGCTTCTTAGCCGCCTTTTTTATTTGGTGTCTCTGATGTATCGTTATGACGCGGTTTCATTGACAAGTTGCTTTCAGTCTGGTATTCTCTTTCCAGAGGTAACAGAAGATGAAATCGATAAAAGTCCTCTGCTTGATTTTGGTGTTCGCACCTATTGTCATTGAGTATGACAATATATCTCCTTCAGACATAACACCCCTGCACAAGGCCGCCATGGATGGTGACGTTGAGCAGGTCAAAAAGCTGATTTCGGGTGGTATCTATGTAAATTTACAGAATATGGTCGGTAATACGCCGCTGCACCTGGCCGCCCAGAACGGCCACAGGGCTATTATCGAGCTTCTTCTTGCCGGTGATGCCGATGTAAACATAAAGAATATGAGCGGCAGAACACCATTGCACTATGCCGCACAGCGGGGTCACATGGAAGCCTCTGAGCTTCTGATTACAAAAGGGGCCTTTGTCGATGCGAGAAATAAATCCGGCGGCACTCCGCTGCACTATGCCGCCAATGCCGGACACGAAGATATGGTCGAATTGCTTTTGGCCCATGGTGCGGATATTAATGCACAGGGCCAATCCGGCGGAACACCTCTGCACGGAGCGGTCATAAATGGCTCCAAAGATGTCATTGAATTGCTCGTATCAAAAGGCGCCGATGTCAACATCAGGGACAAAGGAGGCAATACCCCGCTTAGTGAGGCGGTACAACTGCACGATAAGGAAGTAGCTGAGTTTCTTGTCGTTAAAGGGGCCGAAGTCGAAGACGTTGTAGATAACCTTCTCAAGACCGAATTGAAACCACTGCTCAAGGCCGCCAAAGATGGTGATTTCAACAATGTTAAATCTCTCATTTCAAATGGTGCTAATGTAAATATAACGGATTGGCAAAGCAAAACACCACTGCATCATGCAGTAGAGGCCGGGCATATAGAAATTGTTGATTTGCTGCTGGCCAAACGAGCATGGGTCAATGCCAAAGACGCTTGGAACCGCGAAACACCTTTACATATGGCTGTACGAATGTGCCGTAAGGACATAGCGCAGCTCCTTATATCGAACGGCGCTGATGTCAATGCAAAAAAGCAGTCGGATGATACCCCCCTGCTAATGGCCGCCCTCGCCGGTCCCGAACACTTGGAGAAACATTTAAGTACCGAAGGCGATGATGTCACAACCGATACGGCTGTATATCTCAGAGAACTGCAAAAATTCAAAAGCCTCCTCGAAAATGATACTAAAATCGATTCAAGAGATTTAACTGATGCAACACCCTTGCACTTGACAGCCCTGGATGGTCACCTCGAACTGGTGGAATTGCTCATTGCCAATGGCGCTAACGTAAATGCAAAATGCAAATTTGGTGAAACACCCCTGCACTTTGCCGCCGCATGTGAACACAAAAAGATAGTCGAGCTTTTACTGGCAAAAGGCGCCGACATTAATGCAACAGACTACCAGCGCCAAACCCCCTTATCGTGGGCAAAAGACAGGAACCACACAGAAATCGTCGAACTTCTGCTCAAACACGGGGGTAGGTAATGATAAAAAAGTGATTGAATTAATATTGAAAAGCCGCTATAATACTTTTTTCAATGACGTAAAGACTTAAGGAGTAAAAAAATGTCGAAAAACCTGAATCGCCGTGATTTTTTCAAAAAGTCCCTGATAGCCTCGGCCGGAGTTACGTCGGCCATGAGTCTTGAAGAGAAGAATTTATTAGCGCAAATGAAAAAACCCGCCAAACAAACCGCAGAATCAGTCAAAGGTCTTCCGAGAGGCAAAATAGGCAACCTAAACATCAGCAGGATATTCTGCGGCGGAAATCTAATCGGCGGCTGGGCGCACAGCAGGGACCTGACCTACGTTTCTTCTCTGGTCGTGGCTTATCATACCGACGAAAAGGTTTTCGAGACATTGGAGTTGGCCGAGGAGAACGGCATCAATGCCATTTTGACTAATCCTGTTTCCGACAGGGTCATCAATAAATACTGGAATGAACGAGGCGGTAAGATTCAATGGATATCAGATTGTGCCTCGGGCCCGGACATCAAAACCGGAATAAAACGCTCCGTCGATAGCGGGGTCCATTCGGCCTATATACAGGGCGGCCTGGCGGATAATGCAGTCAAAAAAGGCCAGGTTGACCTGTTGGGCGAGGCACTCGAATATATCAAGGAGCAGGGCATACCCGGCGGAATGGGCGCGCACCTGCTCAGTACTGTCCAAGCCTGTGTCAAAGCCGGCCTCAAACCCGATTACTGGGTCAAGACACTGCATCCCGGAAAGTACTGGTCAGCCAAGATTCACCCGGAGAATGATAATATATGGAGCAAAACTCCGAAAGAGACAATAAAGTTTATGGAAAAGCTGGATACACCCTGGATTGCTTATAAGGTACTGGCT
>CAZWME010000109.1:0-9938 GCA_964634515.1 uncultured Pirellulales bacterium
GTTAACTTTTGTCACTTAGTAACCTTGAACGATAATTGCTTATTACAAAGGGGGTACGAAAGTCACTTTTGCAAGGTCAGCATTTCCCTGTAAGGAAAGAACTAGAAGAATTAATAGGGAAAATTGATGTATAAAGAGGAGAAAATATCAGTGTTCGCCAAGAATCTACACACTCAGATCGAAAAGACCAAGATAGTTAAGAGCATTCTTAAAGAAAATGACAAAGTACCCGGATTTACCCTTCCAAATACCGAAGGCAAATCTATACGCTCCAAGGAAATGCTTACCGGCAATAAGCTGGTAATAACATTCTACGGTAAAAGTTGGCGTCCATATTGTACTCTCGAGTTGATGGCTTGTCAGGCGGTTTATGAGCAGCTTGAGGAACACGATGTCAAATTTGTGGCAATTTCTCCGCATAAACCCTGGCCGGTTTCGATGACAAGGGGAGATATTAATTTGACATACGAAACATTGATTGATGTCGATAACGAAGTTGCAAAACAATTTGGTTTGACCTTCAAGGTGACAGGGCCGCAAGCAAAAAAATTTCGCGAATCGTTCTGTATCGACTTAGTGTCACTAAACAGCAACGATGGAATAGAATTATCAATTCCCGCTACATATATAGTTGATCGAGATGGGACCATCCTGAAAAGTTTCTTTGGATTCGATAATCCCGAACATCCGAGTCCAAGGGAAATCCTGAAACATCTGGATTAAACCCTGAGTTATTCATTGTTCCGTTCAATCCGGAAATGACCGGCCGCCGGCCTGTCTGAGCCGTCATACCCCCCCCTGCCCTGCCATCAATCCCATACGAAACAGCCATAGTCAAATCCAACACATGACATCAATTCAAAAGAAACAAATAGCTGTATTCCTGTGCCTGATTTGGTATATTTATTACTTAAAAGCCGAGTCTGGCAGTGCAGCCGGACACAATTGCCTGCATCAATCGGTAACATTGGTGCTGGTAATATATAAGCAGTGGTACTCTTGAGGAGTGAATATCATGTTTGTTCGACGTTTGATACTATTTATTATCTTTTGTTCTGTGCTGCCGGCATCTTCGAGGGTGACTATCGCCGAACAAGTGGAAATACACAAAATTCCGGTAGCAAAAGGATTAGCATCACATCCGGTAAACGGCGGCCATTGTTTAATTTCGGACGGCGTTTATCAGTACATCGCATTTTATGATGGAGAACACCAGCTTAACATTGGAAAACGAAAACTCAGCGAGACCGAATGGGACCTGGTTAAACTGCCGGAGCGGATTGGATTGGACACGCATAACCGGATTTTATTGTTTCAGGACCGAAAAAGACATCTTCATATTACAGGCAACATGCACTGCGCTGCCCTGCGGTATTATCGAACAAGGGCCCCCGGTGACATACACACTTTCGAAGGCATTCACAAGTGGACAGGTGATTACGAAAACAGAGTTACATATCCGACCCTGTTGAAGCTTCGCGATGGTTCAGTTTACATAATGTACCGGCACGGAGGCAGCGGGAACGGGATGCGAATCCTTGTCCAATATAGCGAAGAAACTCAGCAATGGACAAAAACCGTCCCTGCTTTCACGAACGGCCGAGACCGCGATCCAACCTGCAACGCCTATCCGTTCGGAGGCATATTAGAAGACGAAAAAGGCGTTTGGCATATCGCATGGTGCTGGCGTGAAACGCCGGATGTCATAACCAATTTTGATATTTGTTACGTTAAAAGCCTCGACCGCGGATTGTCCTGGAAGGCTTGGGATGGGCGTAATTTGGAATTGCCTATAACTCCGGAAAATGCTTATGTAGTCGAGCCTATAAAACAGAACAACGGATTAATCAATGGCGGCTCCTTGGTCGTGGATAATGAAGGACGGCCATATATCGGTTATACTCGTTTTGATGAAAATGGCCATAATCAAATGTACATAACAACGCCGATTGATAACAAGTGGAAAATCATCCAGTTAACCAATTGGAAACATCGCTTTTATTTTTCCGGCAGAGGCTCGATTCCACAGTATCCCCCTATCCCCAGAGTCTCAATCACGAAAGAACAGAACATTCTGGCTGCCTATAACAACGCTTATGCAAAACCAAAGAAAGGGCAGTTGACACTCACGAGAGAACAACTTCTAAAAATGAAACCGGGGCAATATTCTGCCGAGAAGGCCAAAGCTGCTTATCATAATATCCCGAACGTTCGCGCCGTCAATCGAGGGGCATTGTCAAAGGGCTTTACACATTATATGCAGCAGGAAGCAGACTCACCCAACAGAGACCGCAGGCCGGAGAAGCCAAAGGAACCTACGATGATTTATATCGTTGAGGTCAGGGACAAAGGATAATCCCTGACAAATCGGGTGGGGTGGAAAAAGACTTATTCCCGCTTCTTCCAGGCCCGAATGTATTCAATACTATACGTTGATGGAAGGTCCTCATCTTTTGGAAGGCCGAACCATTTGGGCATAGTCTCACTATCGAAATTCAACGTCAGGGCCTGATGCCAGTGGGTATTTTCTATCCATCTTACAGGCACTCCATCATAATACCACGTGATTCTCTCGGTATCCCACTGCAATGCGTAAACATGATAACCATCGGCCAGATTTGACGGAGCCGCCCACACTCCATGCTTAGACCAGTGCCTGTTTTCTGTCGGAGTTCTGAACACATGCACATTCATATTATATTTACGTTCAAACCCGGGGGCAGCGCCTCCTATCTCGAATACATCTATTTCCGTCCACAATTCAGGGCTTCTTTCATAGAACCAAAAAGAGCTTGAGCCATGAGATTTCATAGGCCTGCATTTTACTTCAAAATATCCGTACTTGACTTTTCTTTTGCTTTGAACCGCCGCGGAAGTGTAAGTGTGATAACCCTTGTCTCTCGGCATTTCAGGCACTTCCTGCTTTTTCATAGCCAGATGCAGCTTACCTTTGCTTACACTGACATTACCGGAATAGAAAAATGCCGGCTGCCTTCCCAACCACTTCGGATTTACAGGATGCCATTTATTCGGGTCAAGCCTCGCACCGTCAAATTCATCACTCATTAATTCATATTTTGCCCAGTCGCCCTGATTGTTCTGGTCGGACAATGGAAAAGCCTTCGTAATCCGTTTTGGCTTTTGACCGAGACCGCCGGTCCTTATCCAGCTATTCGCCGGCTTTCTATCAGCAGCAAACGTATCAACGCCAATAATGGCCATCAGAAGAAGACATAAACAGATTTTCTGAACTATTCTTTTTTTCATACCGGAGACCTTCTATCGCTAACAATTAAGTAAGCGTGAGCAGAACAGCACGAACATCCATTACTCTTTTGCCCGGGACTTCCAGCGCGCGAAGAGTTAGCAGGCCACGACCCTTTTCCAAACGAAACACCCCGAGGTCAAGCGGCAGGAAATCTTTAACATACGATTCGCTGCCTCGTGAGGTCCGGTCGAATTCTTCGCCAACCAACGGCGGATTGTGCGGTTTGGTTACCTTTCCCTTAATCCGGCTTCCATTGAAATTCAATTCGACTGTTGAGCCTGTATTTTCCTTTTTGCATGTGTAGTAAATCACGGCCTGATAATTGCCGCTGTTGGCCACCTCGATATCCCAGGTAATTTTATCGCCGGTACTCACCCAATTTGTGAAGAACGAGCAGTTAGGCGCCCTGGCGCTTCGCTGAACGTTTCCATGCGCGATGCCGTCACGTGCGGGGAGTATTGTCGTAGGAAAATCAGGGTAACCGACAGTAAATGGTCTATCGTCCTTTGGGGATTTCGGCAAAACCTCCTTTTTCCACCGGGCTACCGCTTCTCTGAGTTTTGAAGCGACCTTCGGTTTCTTTTTCGAAATATCCTGGTACTGCCCCGGATCAATAGTTATATCGAACAGCTTGCCTGTATGGTCGAGTCGATACCGTTGCGTGCGGACGCTGACCCGGCCCCTTTGATGTGAAAATATCATTCTGTCCGGCCAGTTGTTAGTTTCTCTTAAAAGAAGCGGCTTGATGCTGACACCGTCAAGCGGTTTGTTACCAACAATCGGAATTCCGGCTATATCCGCCAGAGTCGGCAGAAGGTCGATTGCGCCGGCGATTTGGGGGATCTTTATTCCGGGCTTGATATGTCCGGGCCATCGAACCAGACATGGCACACGGTTGCCTCCTTCATCGGTCGAGCCTTTTCGCCCCTTCATGCCGTCGTTCCAACGCCAACTGTTCGGGCCGTTGTCACTGAAATATATCACGATGGTATTGTCGGTGAGCTTTAATTTGTCGAGCTGACGCAGAACACGTCCAACGTTCCAGTCGATATTTTCACACATGGCCAGAACACACCGTGTTTTGTCAAGCTGTTCCATTTTAGGGTCACGATTACGCATTTGAATCGGACCGTCACTGAACCTGGCGTAGAATTTGTCAGGGACTTGAAATGGTGAGTGAGGCGTATTATACGGCAGATAGCAGAAGAAAGGCTGATTTCTGTTCTTGGAGATGAATTCCAGGGCATGGTCTGTCAAATCATCAATAATAAATCCCTTTCCTCTTACGATTTTTCCGTTATGTTCGAGAATAGGGTCGAAATAATTTCCCCAGTGCCCGGAGCAGAACCCATAGTAATCGTCGAAACCTCTTGCGTTCGGGTGATAGGGATATTGCGTACCGTTATGCCATTTGCCATAAGCACCGGTTGCATATCCGGCCGCTTTGAACGTGTCGCCGATGGTTTTTTCGTCAACGTTCAATCGTTCCTGTCCGGTCGAGACGCCGCGCACACCGCCACGTGAATGGTAACGCCCGGTTAAAAACTCGGCCCGTGTCGGAGCACATACGGCACAGACGAAAAACCTGTCAAACAGAGCACCATCCCGAGCCAATGAATCGATATTCGGAGTTTTCAGGTTGACGTTTCCGTGAACGCTCAGGTCGCCCCAGCCCTGGTCATCGGCCAAAATGACCACAACATTGGGACGGCTATTTGCCTTTGCCGCTTTAGCCCGAAAAGGAACCGCTACTGCAAGGGCGCCTACGCATGCGCTTTTCAAAAAATCACGGCGGTTTAATCGCAACTGTTTCATAGTTAATTCTCCTCATATTAGTCTTATATGCTTGTAGCATTTATGATAATGATTTAGGCAACGTTACTCAAGAGCTTTTCCGGCGATGATTGATTTGGAAGAAATTAATAGCTGTTTTGAGAGACAGCCCTGGATGACCTTGTTAAAAAAACCTGCAAAATGACTTTATTTATCAGGTAAATTTGGTATTGTAGCAAAAGAAATAGTCCGTTGTAATCACTATCAGAATTTAATGATGAATATCACTTTCAATACTTATTTCCGGGAGACAACTGATGAAAACGATTGATTTACGAAGCGACACTGTTACTTTGCCGACGCCGGCGATGCGAGAAGCTATTAATAACGCCGAGCTGGGCGATGACGTGTTTGGTGAAGACCCGACAACTATACATCTTGAGAAAATGGCCGCCGAACGTATGGGAAAAGAAGCGGCGATGCTGGTAGTCAGCGGTACGATGGGAAATCTGGTATGCATACTAACCCACTGCAGACGCGCCGAAGAGGTCATTCTTGGCGACCGGTCGCACACGTTTCTTTACGAAGCCGGGGGGATGTCGGCTTTGGGTGGAATACATCCACACACAATTGTCAATCAGCCCGACGGCACGATGCGCCTGGAGGAAATCCAGGCAGCTATTCGCGGCGATAACGTGCATTTCCCACGAACCAGGCTGATATGCCTGGAAAATACCCACAATCGCTGCAGCGGCGCCGCTCTTCCACTCGAGTATATGACAGCGGTAGCGGCATTGGCCAACGACCGGGGTCTTATGGTGCACCTTGATGGCGCACGGATATTCAATGCCGCCGTGGCTTTGCAGGTTGACGTAAAGGAGCTGACCCGTTATGCGGATTCGGTCAGCTTTTGCCTTTCAAAGGGGCTTTCGGCCCCCGTTGGCTCTTTGATATGCGGTTCCAAAGAATTCATTGCCGAGGCGAGGCGAAACCGAAAAATACTCGGAGGTGGTATGAGGCAATGCGGTATTATCGCCGCCGCAGGTATAACAGCTCTTGAAGAAATGGTGGACAGAATAGCAGACGACCATGCAAACGCTCAGCGTCTGGCTCAGGGTATCGCCCGAATACCGGGCTTGTCTATTGAACCGGAAAGAGTAAAAACAAATATTGTTTATTTCGACATCGTAAGCAGGCAAATCAAAGCGGAGGAACTTCTAAACCAGTTCGGTAATAAAGGAATTAAAATATTGAAGTTAGGGCTATTCCGCTTCAGGGCGGTAACCCATTACGGTATCAGCGCCGAGGACATCGATTTAACGCTAACAATCCTTGCCGAGATAATGGAGTAAATTTAACAGGGGTGATTCAAAAACCACCCCTGAAACTCGAAGACGAAAATATTGGGTTTCCTTGAAGATACTCAACAGCAAACCCTATTGTACATCGACCTTCAACTCGTGTATTGACCAGTTCCAACTATCCGACGAACCTGTTTGGAGGATTTTGATAAATCTGGTTTGTACAGGCTTTCCAAACTTGATTTCGGTTATCGGATTGGTACCCTTGCCTGTCACAATGGGTTTGCCCCAACTGCCGCCATCGAAAGAAACATAGACCTCATATCCGCGAGGGTAGTCATTTGACGAATTCCTTGTATCGAGAGTAAGACCGGATACGGTACTTTCGACGCCGAGATCTAATACAAACCAATCGCCGGGTTTCATTGCCCTATCGGTACTCCAACGGCTTGAACGATTGCCGTCCAGTGCTCGACGCGCATTCCTATTGCTGCGTGAGGCGGTTGCTTTGAGATTCTTACTCACCAATGCCTCTTTGATTTTCTTTAAGGCCAAATCCGCCTCAGCAGAAAGACCCGGAATTGTTTTCCACTGTTCGGCAAGAGCTAACGCCTGCTTACAGGGATATTTGGACAAGGCAGAAAGTACAGCTTTTTTCTCCTCGACGCGTTTCGCAACAGACATAGCTTCAGCCAACAATTGGACAGTCTCGGCTGCGCTGCGGTTGGCAGGTATCCCAAGCAGTTTGATATAACCACGAAGTGCCAGAACCTGGTTAGTCGAATCGCGCTGAGTCTTAGCTATTTTCATTAGGTCAGCCAATGGTTCCGGTCCAGGCCAGTCGGCCAGGGCACGGATGGAAGCCTTTTTGATTTCCGCATTACGGCTGAGCAACTGACTACGAACGGCCTGGAGGGCCTGCTGGCCTCCTATGCTCGAAAGCACGGCCAATAGATGAGGCTTTGCGGCGTTATCAGCATTGGCCAGACCTGAAATGACAGGAGCGGCGTCCGGCTCATCGAGTCGCGTAACAATTGTCACCATCGCACGCTCAATGCCCGCCCGGTCTGCATCACTTTCAGCCGCAAGGAGTATTGAAACCATATCGAGAAGCTCTTGTTGCCCGGACAACTCACCCAGGGCCTTATAAGCCACCTGGCGAATATTTCTATTATTGTCTTTGGCAACTGTGAACAAAGCAGGAATTGCTTCAGTCTGGCGGCGATTGATAAGTGTCTGAATCACATTAATGCGAACCTGGTTCTGAGCACTGCTTTGCGCGATGCCAATCAGTATGTCAGCAACGCCCCGGCCGGAGAGCCGGCTAAGACTTTCCATAGCGGCCTTTCCGGTTTCATCATCCGCAGCGGAAACATCGGCAAGCAGCTCGACATTGGAAGAACCACCGAGAACCGCAAGGGCTTTGGCAGCGGCAAGGCGAACAGACCCGCTGCCGCTTGTGAGAGCTTTCGCGACGTAAGGTGCCGCGACCTTATCGCCTCGAGCTTCAAGGGCGCTTAGCAGCACAACCTTGGCGTCATCGCTGAGCTGCTGTAGTTGTTCGGCAAGGGCTTCGGTAATGGCGGTACCGGGCATTTCCGTGATAAACTTTCCCGCTGCACGCTGGAGGTCAAGGTCTCTATCTTTGAGAAGGGCCAGCACATGAGGTACCGCCTTATCTTTCTCGGCCCGGACGAGGCTCTTATAGGCAGCGATTCGAATCCAGGTACTGTTGGCCGGAGCAATCATTTTGCGATAGATTGCCACGGCATCAGGACTCTGTCCCTCGGTAAGCATTTTATCAGCACACATCAAATAAGCATTGTCGCGCGCGGCCTTGAGACTTGCAGGTACTTGGATCTCTGTTAGTGCGAGAGCCGCCTGCGAGCCCCCAATTCTTCCCAAAGCTTCAATAGCAGTACGTGCAACATCCACGTCACTGTCGGTTATCAACTTTACCAGTTCGGGGACAGCTTTGCGGTCGCCACGCTGGCCTATCGAACCGATGACGCCGATTTTGCGATTACCCTCTAACCTTGTAAGCGCCTGGCGCAAAGCGGCAGCGGCTTCGGGAGCAGCCATATACTGCAAAGCAAACCGTGCCATATGGGACAGTTCCCTGTCGGCAAGCAGCTTCGACAGAGCAGGTACGGATTTGGCCGAGCCGACACGACGCAGCATCCGACAGACAAACTGCTTTCCGGCAAAGGTTGTTTTTGACGATTCCAGGGCTTTAAGCAATCTTGCCTCGATCTGTGGAAACGAGGACGGTGGGACGTTTCTAATCTCCTCCTCGATAGCTGCAAGGGCCCGGCGGGTCTCGCCAAAATCATAATCTTCTATGGCATCATAATCCGCCGAGAGAGTTGCCCGAAGGCTGACCTTGTCGGCAGTGGGGAAGTCCGAAGGCACATCCACCTGAGTTACTCGTCCGGTAGCGGCCCACTCGGTACCACGCAGGAAAGTTACGATAAATCCGACACTGCGCAACTGTTCGGGACCATGACCGAGAACGGTATGGAAAACTCTTCCCTTGCCGTATTTTATGGTGAAAAGGGCCGGCTCGTGCTCGCCGGTGCCTTTTTTTGCAGGGTCGGCGTAAGCGGTTGCAAGAACCTTCATATTCTTTGCAGGCCCTCGAAGCTTGCTGTAGAGTTCATCCTTCGCATGCATCCATTTTTCGGGAAGGCCCGCCGTGATAGCATGCAGACGGTCTCGCATGATAACCTGGAATTCGTGCTGTGGGCCGTGTGTCCCCCCGCGACCGGGAGAGTTATCGAAAACGACTTTGCCGTCCCGGTAACGAACCATCGGGCCCGACTTCTCGTCCCGTCCACCCCATCCGCCGATAGCTATCATTTCGTTCCATTCTTTCCATTTGGGAAATGCGTTGTTCGCGGCGTGATAAATAACCAAACCACCACCGTTTTCCATATATTGAACCAGTGCATCCTGAGTTTGTTTGGGCCAGTAATCGCCGGTATAGTTTGCGACAATAACATCGTACTTCGGAAAAATCGGTCTAAAGGAATCCATCGGCTGACCTTTAGCAGGCGAGGTCGCCACATCTACTTCGAACAGGCCTGTCTCTTCCAGCAAGCCCTTGAGAACGGGCGTGGTTGCTTTCCAATCATGATTGTTCTGGCCGTCAACTATCAGGGTTTTAATAATTTTCTTATTAGCCCGGCTGATATCCTGTATGCGAATATTTCGCCACTTGATACTTTTGCCGGCCTGTTTGGAGCCGTGGACCTGCAAGGCAATGAATCCTGTTGAGGTCATATCATCTATCAGGTCGGCGGCGGGCACACCGTTAATCCAGGTTCGTATCCTGTCACCGATAGCCTCGATGCGATAGTGATTCCACTGGTTTTGCCTGAAAGCTTGACGAGCAGCAGGATTCTTAGTCAGGTTGTTGAGCCAACCACGACGGGCTTCGTCGTAAATACCACCAGACCAGGATCGCGGGGCCGTTTCCGGAGCAGGCTTGCCATCGGCCAATAGGTTCCTGGGATTCTTTTTGTAGGATCCTGTGCCCGGATCGATTTCGACCTGATAGCCGTGAACGCGGTAGTTCTTAAAATGCTCGAAGCTGT
>CAZWME010000110.1:0-9909 GCA_964634515.1 uncultured Pirellulales bacterium
CAAAGGCAAGCTTCTCCGATGCAAAAGAGTCATTTCTTATCCAGCAAAAACAAAATGAAAGTGACGTTACCGCAGCCAAGTTGAAGGTGGAATTCGCCCTGATGGACTTTAAGAAGTATCTGGGAGCAGGTATTGCAAATGAAGTAATGGAGAAGATGGTAAGTGATCCCAATATAAATCCTGATCTGACGTCACTGATTGACGAGCCCAACAGCTTAGGTGGCGAGGCTTCAAAGCGGATTGATACATTAAACGATGCCATTCTTCTTGCCAGGGGAGGTTTGGAAAAAGCGGTTGATATATTAGAAGGCACACAAAAGCTTTACGATGCAAATTACGCATCAGAGCTTGAGTTGAAAAGTGCCAAACTGGACGTTGACAGGTTTACGGTTCAACAGAAAGCGGCTGGGAAAGATTTAAGATTGTTTAAGCTTTACGATTTCCCCAAAGAAGCACGGACATTTCTGAGTGACTATCATGAGGCTAAGCTGGAATTAGTGCGAACAGAGGCACGCGCCCGTGCACAACTGGCCCAGGCCAGGGCGAAGCTTACGAGCGCCGACGCAAGGTTCAAAATGCAAACAAAGCGCCTCGAAAAACTCCACGACCAGATTAAAGCTTGCGTTATTAAGGCCCCTGCCCCGGGGCAGATTGTATATTGGTCGAGTACCCAACAGTGGGTCAGGTACAAAATTGAGCAGGGGGCGGAAATTCCCGAAGGCTATAAGATTATTACAATACCTGATGCCTCACAAATGAAAGTCGAGGTCAAGATTCACGAGACATGGATTGACAGGATTGAGCCGAACCAGCCCGCTAAGATATCGATTGCAGCTTTTGCGAATGAGGTCTTTACCGGCAAGGTGCTGAAAAAGGCGCCATTGGCTAATCCCGATCAATTCCTGAATCCGGACCTTAAAGTCTATACTACTGATGTGAGTATTGACGGAACCAACGATTCTATCAAGACCGGTATGTCGGGGAAAGTTGAAATTCTTATTGATGAGCTCAAGGACGTTCTATATGTGCCTATACAATCGGTAGTCACTGTGGAAGAAAAAGAGCTGTGCTATGTTAAGACAGGTAGCCGTCAGGAGAAGCGCGAGGTTGAAACTGGATTGTTTAACGATGATTTTGTCGAGATAAAAAGTGGTTTGACTGAAGGAGAGAAAGTGTTGCTTAATCCACCGAGATGGACGGCATCGGAAACAAAAGAAGAAACAAAAGAAGAGAAAAAAGAGGAAAAATCATCTTAAACGTTAGTTATTATGCGACTTGTTAGAATTAAAAGGACAGCTAAGTTAGGTTTCAAGAGCTTATGGATGCATCGGCTGCGCTCTGTTCTAACTATGCTGGGTATAATTTTTGGTGTTTGCTCTGTGATTGCTATGCTCGCTATAGGGGAGGGAGCCAGCCAGGAATCCCAGGCGATGATAGCACGGCTTGGCAGTATGAATTTGATTATTGAAACGGTCGAGCCCCCTCAGGAACGAGCGGATACCGGCGGAGAGCAAAATAGAATGAACGCCTACGGATTGACCTATAAGGATGCCGAGTCGATTCGAAATACCCTGCACGATGTCGAGGTCGTTGTACCAATTCGCGAGATTGACCAGGAAGCGAGATATGATAGACGCAAGGTGGGCATTAAAATCATAGGCTCTATTCCATGGTTTACTGAGATTTCACCTCTGCATGTGGTTCATGGGAGGTTTTTAAGCAGTATTGATTTACACCGGCAACGCAGTGTATGTGTAGTTGATGAACAGCTTGTCAGTGGACTGTTCGGATTTGTTGACCCTGTCGGCAAAGATATTCAGATACAGGGTAATAGTTACAGGGTTATTGGGGTATCTGGGACGGCATCTGTAGAGCATAAGAAGAATGGTTTTGGCAATGCTATGCCTCAGACAACCGGTTCCGATAGTAGTACTACCGGCAGTGTATATTTACCGTTGACAACCGCCAAAACCCGATTCAGCGAAATACAAGCCAGCTTTAGCGGCGGCAAAGAAAGTATGGAAAAAGTAGAGCTGCAAAAGATCACCGTGAAGGTTAAATCAACCGATCTGGTGTTACCGATGCGTGATATTTTGGATACCTTGCTGGCACGTCTTCATGAAGATAAGAAGGACTACCGTATAGTTGTTCCGCTGGAATTGTTGCGCCAGGCAAAACAAACCCAGCGTATTTTCAGCATTGTCCTCGGTTCAATAGCTGCGATTTCGCTTCTGGTCGGTGGTATCGGAATCATGAACATAATGCTCGCTACCGTGAGTGAGCGAACTCGTGAAATTGGCATCCGCCGTGCCCTCGGTGCAAAGAAGCGTGACATCATCATTCAATTCCTTTCGGAAACTTTAATCTTAACATTGTCTGGAGGTGTTCTGGGGCTTGCATTGGGTTCTCTTCTGCCATTGCTGGTAACTCACTTTGGTAATATGCCTACAGTCATTACCGGTAGTTCTATGGTGTTGTCCTTCGGAATTAGTGGGATCATAGGTGTAATCTTTGGCTTATATCCGGCCTATCGGGCCGCCAATATGGACCCGATTGAATCCTTGAGGCATGAATAGGCATTTGTAGAGTGTTCAAATGGTCATCAACACCCCACACTTCAAAACCAATACCAACAATAATAATCCGCAAAAACTTGCTCCCCAAAAACCAATACCACCAGGGATTATAGCCCCTCGGCGCCTGTGGTTGTTTCGCATTATCGCTCTTATAGTTTTTCCGGTTCTGCTGTTGTTACTGGCCGAATTTTCTCTGAGAATAGCCGGTTACGGTTTCTCACCCTATGCGATTATTAAACGTCAGGTCGATGGCACAGATGTCTGCTGCGACAATGTCAAATTCGGCTGGCGCTTTTTTCCCAAAAATATTGCGCGTGAGTCGGAGCCTTTCATTTTCCCTGCAGAAAAACCGGACAATACCTATCGAATTTTTATACTCGGTGCTTCTGCCGCTCAGGGCACCCCGGAACCGGCGTTTAGTTTTGGGCGAATTCTGCAGGAAATGCTGCATGATAAATATCCGGAAGTAAACTTTGAAATTATCAACACCGCAATGACAGCCATCAATTCCCATGTCGTCCTGAAGATAGCAAAAGACTGCGCTCGCCACGACCCTGACCTGTTTATCGTATATCTTGGCAACAATGAAGTTACCGGGCCATATGGGGCTGGAACCGTATATACTCTTCCTGTGGCCAATCTACATGTCAGCCGTACCGGCATTGCCCTTAAAGCAACCAGACTGGGACAGCTATTGACCAGCCTGGCCGTTTCGGTTGGTGCTCAAAAAAATGCTCCCAAAGAATGGCTTGGTTTGACAATGTTTCTCAACAAACAGGTACCGGCCAATACCCCCCAATTAGAAGCGGTTTACCACAATTTCAAAAGAAACCTAAAAGGTATTCGACGAATCGCCTTAAAAAACCGCAGCAAAATAATCTTCTGTACGGTTGGAAGCAACCTTAAAGATAGCCCGCCATTCGCTTCTCTGCATCCGCCGGATTTGACTCAGGCAAAGAAGAAAAAGTGGGATGTTATTTACGCCCGGGGCGCCGAATTCGAACTAAAAGGTGATTACGCCGATGCTGTTGAACACTACCTGAAAGCCGCGATGATTGACGACCATTACGCCGATTTGCAGTTTCGGTTGGGTCGCTGTTATTGGGCTCTCGCTGAATATGAAAAGGCCCGGCAATGTTATATTCGAGCACGCGAGCTGGACACACTGCGTTTTCGCGCCGATACACGCATCAATAATATTATTCGCAGCCTCACCTCCGCCAGAGCCGCAGAAGGCATCCACCTGATAGACACAACTGAGGTCTTCCAAAGAAACAGCCCCCATGCAGTTCCGGGCCGCGAACTGTTTTATGAGCACGTACATTTGAATTTCAAAGGTAATTATTGTCTCGCCGAAGCAGTTTTTGAAAAAGTCCGGCAGACACTTACTCCACATTTGATAAATTCTCAGCAGGCTGATAAACACCAAATATTAACCGAAGACCAATGTGCCCAACGCCTGGCCTACACCGGTTGGGATAGATACCGGATTGCTCATAAAGTCCTTAACGGCTTTATCAAAATCCCGCCGTTCACAAACCAGCTTTACCAGCAGCAGCGACTAAGACAAATGGAGCAAAATATCGAGGACCTGAAAATTTACCTTGCTCCCGATGCCCTTGAAAATGTCGCACTACAATATCGTCAGGCGATTCAGAAATCACCTTCGGACTGGCGGCTGCACTGGAATTATGGAAAATTATTGACCGAAGCCTTGAAAGATTATAAAGCCGCCGCCGAACAGGCTCATCTGGTCCAGAAGTATCTGCCGCATTCTTATCTATCAAAAACCGCTCTCGGGGCGGCCTCACGCGGACTCGGTGATATGGATAAAGCTATCGCTCAATATCTTGGGGCGATAAAAATCAAACCCACCTGTATTGAAGCACATTACTACCTGGCACAGGCATATCATAAACAAAGCAGGATTGACGAATCTATCGAATATTATTCCAAAATTCTGCAGTTACAGCCAACCCATATAAAAGCATATAATGAGCTGGTCGAGATATTGTACGACCGCGACAATATTGACCGGGGCATTGAAGTATGTCGCAAGGCCTTGCTTTTCGTCCCGGACAGCGCAATTCTGCATTGCAACCTGGGTATTATGTTGGATAAAAAAGGCGATAGACCCGGGGCCCTCAAAGAGCTTAACACTGCTATTAAGATTGAACCTAATTCACCCCAAATACGCACCGTACTTGAAACCATTTTGAAAAAAGACAATTGATTTCAACTTAAAATTGCTACCAATTCCAATAATCAATCACCTGCCCCCGTCTTTAGAGTGCTTTATACTCTAAGGGGGTCAATAATCAATTGAAAAGGGCTTGCCCCTCCGTTTTCATTGCGAGCAGGCCTCTGTCTTGCTTTCATATGAAAGCAGGGGGCCGCGGCCCCAATGGGGATTGGGTTCCGGGCCTAACCATAGTTCCAGAATTCCACCCGCCGCAAAATCCTTATGACCGAGCCAGCAGTTCTCCAGGGATTTGCCGTTGAGTTTTGCTTTTCTGATATAGCAGTTGTTTTTGGAATTATCGTACGTCTTGATAACAAAATTTCGGCCGGGATAATAGTCGGAATCTAATCGAATTGTGATCTCGTCGAAAACAGGACTGGTGATTTCGTATATCGGTTCGGCCGAACAGGTGCCGCGCAGGCTGAAGAGCCCCAACGACATTAAAGCACTGATACCACCCATTTGTCCCTGGTCTTCATCGTGCCCTCCATAACCAACATCCGGGCTGGTGCCACCGTAAGCCTGTTCGTTGACCTGGCGCACCCAATATTGCGAAAGCCAGGGTTTGCCGGCATGGTTGAAGACATGGGCGTTAGAGCAGCCGGGTTGATTGGCATAACTGACATAGCCGCTACCATAGCCGAATACAAAATCGGTTGATTGTGATTGTTCGAATGCATAATTCAGTTTTTCACAAAGTGTATCTAATCCTCCCATTAGTTCGGCAAGGCGAGCGATGTCATGCGATACAGAAAAGGTACCTTGCCAGGCGTTGGCTTCCACCCAGCCTTTACCAGATAAGGGATTGGTATTGCTCCACGTGCCGTCTCTGCGTTTGGACATTATCAAGCCTGTTTCCGAATTGAAATGGGCCGGCCAGCCGGAAGAACGTTTGAAGAAATATTTCACATCGGCTGTCTTACCCATTTGGGTTGCCATTTGTCCCAGCGCCCAGTCTTCAAAGGCCCACTGAACCGTCTCTCCAGGCCTCTCCGGAGACCAACCGTTTTCAATGTAAAAATCATTCACCCCCATCATCCCGCCCGGCAGGTGATTCCGCTTCATGGTTACATAAGCATGTTCCGGATCGACCTTTCTTAGAAGATTTTTTTGATATGCACAGGTGATAAGACTTGTCGCCGGGCAGCCGGCCATGATATAAGTGTACCCACCACCCGAAGGGCCGCGCGGCAGTAAGCCTCCATTGTCGGCGTATTGTATCAGACAGGCGGAAAAGTCATCCAGCATCTCCGGCCATCCCAGTCCCCAGAGAACATTCAGATTCCACATCGTCAGCCAAAGGGCATCGAAATTATACATGCTAAACGCAGGATGTCCTTCAGAATTCATCGGTAAACGTTTGATTTTCAGACGGGCGGACGAACGCCTCGAGGGTTTTGGATCCATATAAACCGGGTAATCGCCGCTAATGTCGTTAATTTTATGACGGCCCAGCAGTGTGTGCCACAGGTCGGTGTAAAACTTCACCTTTTGTTGATGGCTGCCTCCTTTGACCAAGATTCGCCCGAGCCATTGGTTCCATTCGGCTTGGGCCGACCGGCGGATTTCATCAAAATCCCATGAAGCGCATTCTTGTTGAAGATTTAGCATCGCGTTTTCAATACTCGTATATGAAATGGCAATCTTGACCTGTAGTTGTTGACCGGCTTTTATGTCATAGGCGGCAGAGATGCCGGCCTGTTCTTCAGGAAGCGTTTTGAATAAGTATTCAGGATTGTTCCTGGTACGTCCCGCTGCTATAGGCGCCGATAGTTTGGAAATATTGTTCAGGTTTTTCAAACCTTTCCAGCCATCGAGCCGTTTAAAGGGCCGATCGAATTCCATAACAAAAAAGACTGTCGTTAATTCCGGCCCGCCCCATAGCCGGTTCGTCATACTTACAGAACCCTCTATCCGCGAATCTCCGGCTTTCTTGACATTGGCTCCAACCTGACTGACAGAACCGAGCCACCCGCCCAGTGAAAGTAAAATCTCAGCTAATCCGTTTTCCGTATATGTCATCCGATACAGACTCACTCGATCCGTGCAGGTCATTTCCACCCACGAGCGGTAACTCTCGAGAAAAATTCGATGATATCCGGGCTGGATGATTTCACTGTCATGGGAAAATTTCGATTTCCAGACGTGCTCACCTCGGCTTGGATCAATATCCCCGGTTACCGGCATCAGGTTGATACCTGACATGATCCAGGCATGTATTTGGGAAAATCCCAGGATTTCTGTACTGTTATAGTTGTATCCCCCACCCCACTGGTTTTTGTTCCGCGTATAAGGGGCGGCACAGATCATACCGAAAGGCCGGCTGGCCGGTGTACAAAAGAACCATCGGCCGCGAGTGGTTTCGATGGTCGGATCAACCCAGCCTACAAAATCGGTTTCGCCTCCGCCATGAGGATAAACTTCGATTTCTGAAAGACCCAGGTTCTTGCCCATACCATCCGTCACTTTGAATTCCATCCAGGTGACTTTTTTAGGCCGAAACGATATTGCTTTGGGTGATCCGTCGTTGGGGATGCTTAACACCCTTTCCTTACTGCCGTCACTGAAAACCAGTATTCCTCCCGCGGTATGTTCCTCTTCTGTGGGGCGGTCATATAGGACTACCTTCGAAACGGTTTGTTCATGTGCCCAGGTCAGTCGAATCCAGGGGTATTTGATATAACCCCAAAATGCTGTGGAGCCTTTGCACGCCCATTCGCCCCGGTCCGCAATACAGATCATTTTGTCGATTAAGTTATCAGCGGCGTAATCATCATTGAATTCGGTCGATGCTGTAACCCGCGCTAAGGGAGCAATATTATCAGGCCCCGCATACGCAGGAACTGAATTTATAAATAATGCACACACCAAACAAATAATTGCAGCCGGCAATTTTCGATTTAAAATGGATCTCAGAGCGTCATTCTTCCTTTTATCCATGGGGCTCTCCAATTTGGCATAACGATAATTCAATCAAACGTCCTCTATAAGCTCTATACTAACAATTCTCTTCTATTTTACACGACTTCAAATGGAAAATCCGAATGAAGTCCATACTCCAGTCTGTATAATAATAATACAGAAATTTAGTTTGTGCTGCCTGCGGTTCGCACTAATTTTTACTTATTCCACCTGCATTGTGCTGCCTGCAGTTCGCACCGGTATTAATCACTCCGGTACTTCGTGCCTGCGAATATCTACCTGCCTATAAGGCACCTCATGCTGGCCGGAGCTTGTCCAGAGTTTATCCCCGAGAGCTGCTAACCTGACTCGCTACAGGGGAATGTGTGCTTACTTGCTTTCCTGCCGGGGGCCGGGGGGCATCCCAAAGTTGTAGGGGCGGTTCGTGAACCGCCCATGTCATCCCGACCGAGGCGTAGCCGAAGGATCTTTTAAAAATTTTTGTCATTGCGAGCGCAACACGGCAATCTTCAATCTCAATTGTCAATATTCAATAGAAAATACTCAATCGAAAAAGGCCTCCTCCACCTCAATAATCAATAGTAAATAATCATTAATCAATTAAAAGGCCCCCTACACTCCTCTAATCACAATCAAATATCTTCTCTCCACTGCAATAGAGTACTACTTTAACTTTACTATGTTAGAAATAATGCATGTTATTTATAAGAGTTAAAATGTCCGATGCAACTTTCTCGAAGCGTTCATAAGAATTCCTGAACAAGCCAGCCTTGATAGGAGGCCAATTATCTTTTAGAGACTTTGCCTCCGCTAAAAGATTAAGGTAAAACTTTTCTCCGCCACGTATACATTTGTATCCAAATCTACCTACTGGCCCATAATCACTATCTGTAATATCAGCATATACTAATGCCATAAACATCTCAAATCGGTTAAATAGTGATTCGTAACTCTTACCTAAGAACAAGATTTCCTCCAATTGAGGCTGTAATAGTTTGAATAAGTATTCACTTCGCGGAACAAGATTTTTTTCGTGTCCAGGAAAAATCTTGAAAGTATTGTGCAATTCGTCCATAGCATTGGACATTTGTACTATGACATTCCTTTTCTCAAAGCTGTCTAGTTGATAATCAACCTGTGTAGTCATCACTACTGATAAGTTGTCATATCTCGATGCTGCTATTGCTGATATACCAGCCACATACTCAAGAATGCAAACTGGATACCATCTCATATATATCAGAGTAGATATACCTGATTCAGATCCATTGTTATCAGTCAATCGTTTGAGCATTTTTTCCAGTAATGATTTGTGTTCATCATCTCCCCAGCGGGCAAGGATACAAAAAAATTGAATTAAGTTCTTCAGAATATCCTCATATATCTTAAATCTTTCAATTAATTGCTCTTTTGATAATGGTTGAATTTGTAATGGCATTTTTTCTTTAGAAGTAACATTCAAAATTTTTCTCACTTCTTGCATTGCCATATCGTGAAGCACTATTTTCTTAGAAGGATCGGAAACATAACATTTAACTTTTTCGGCGAATCTGCTTTCTAAGCTTGTATCAGTAATTGTTGATGACACTTCAATCAATAAATCTTTATCTTCTTCCGAGTCTAATTTTATTTCTTCAAGGGGGTTTTCTGTAAATATGAAATCACCATCACCTTCTACGTACCCATAATGAGGCGTCTGATGTGAGTTGGGATCATTGCCTACTTTTTCATAGACGTATGACATAATCCCGTTAGCGGTTATTATACCCTCGTTTGTAGCAGCAGCACCATTAAGTCCTTGAATGAAATGTCCAGTAAATATTGAATGATTCGGTATTGGTCCACCAGCATCAGCTACTGTTTCATCGGCCTTTCCAGCGGCAATAACCTGCCTTGAATATCGCTGACACATATCTTTTAAAAATCTTCTACTACCAACAGATGGTGCTGCTCTTGTAATGGCTAATCCCCCATAGCAGGCATCCATAATAAAAAGAATATGTTTGGCTTTTACAAGCTCTGTATTTCGAGTTAAATCATCCCAACGTATTAATGTAGACGTTTCATTCGGTTTTGCATCAACAGGAACAAGGAAACCTACTTCCCCACGATTACCTGTGATAGTATGCCCATGACCAGCAAAAAACACTAATAGTTTATCGTCAGGAT
>CAZWME010000111.1:0-9336 GCA_964634515.1 uncultured Pirellulales bacterium
TTTGTTCCATGCAGCCTGAAATAACAAGTGCAGAAAGAATAAATAACATTAAAAGTTTAATATACATTACAGTAATCCTAATTTATAAATCCGGTTTTAAGTCTCTTCTGAAAGGATCAATTCGTGGAGTATCAGAAGATGACAGAATGCTATCCAGCCATTTACATTAAATGTTGTGTAAATGTCTTAGAAAAGAAATGCTTGTCCGGCAGATCAAACCAGCAGGATTACAGTTCGCATAGGACCAAAGTAAGAAGTGTCGGTAAAAGTATTTGAAGTAAAATTATATGCCGAACAAATATCCTTGCAGGTAACTACAAGAATGCTTGTAGATGGTACCGGAAATTTTTGATTCAACTTTTGTGGAGTACGAGAAACCTTTGCCAGGCCATTGGAAATCGGAATGTCTATACAGGCTCCACAATGATTGCATATTTCATGACCCGCTTGAGAGGAAAAAACATCTTGTACTGGAGAAGAGGAATGGTCCGGATCATCACAGCGTTCGTGAAAAGTAGATTCTAATTCAATATGTCCATCAGCACCAAAACATAGTACTTTCCAATGTGTTAAATTGGCTGCTATCGAAATACAGAGAAGTAAAATTACACATTTTTTATACATCTGTTTTCCTGTTAATTCCAACATCGTTTGAGTACTTTACTATATAAAAACGTAAAATTCAAGCATAATGGATACTTCTTATTTGTCGGCACTATTAAAAGAATTATACGATATATGTTATGAAATGTTCTTTCAACTACGGGAAACCTCAACAGGCAAATTGAATATGTCCTCAATATTTCTCAAAGTTTCGACACCAGGATATTTGTTGGTACCTCCTTAAAAGTAACACTAAGAACACAATATATTTCGTATCTCTTTAATTCTGAATATTTATTATATCCGTACCGTCAAATCTTCTGGTATTGTCTGCCGTCTTTTTTTACGACGATTTATGGTCCTTTTCTCACAGTTGACAACCGGCTTATCTCCCGAAGCCACCTGAAGTGCCTCAAGAGCCGTCTCAGCATATAAGTCGGCTTCCATTTCCTGCCAGAGTCCCTCGGCACGGTTGAATAGTCCGCCAGATACCATTATCCACATATCCGGCCAGGCATTTACGGATTTGATGGTATCAATCAGTCTCCTCACGCCAGGAGCCTGTTTGGGACCTGTACCATAAATTAACAGTATGTCGGGACCATATTCGTTTGTAAAAGTAAGGATATCATCGTTTGTTAGGCCACCGCCAAGAAACCGTACATCCCAGCCATTGCTTTCAAATAAATCTGTCATCATTTGAGCCCCAAGCTCCTGTATTTCTTCTGGGGCGCAACAAACAACTATCTTTTTATTCTTTCGTGTTCTGCGCGGAAGCTTGTTCTGAAGCTGGTCCACTATATTGCGATTAACACGCGTTGCCAAATGTTCCTGTATAGGAGTAATTTTGTCGTCACGCAGTAGTTTTTCTATTTCAACCATTATCGGCCATATTATATTTACATATACCGAATTGGCAGGTATGCCGCTTTGAAGTGATTCCTCTATAACCGCTCGGCAAGCTTTTCTATCTCCATGTAATAGTGGTTCCAAATATCTGGCTAAAATGTTTTCCTTTATCATTGTACAATCTCCATTAAAATTCTTTCTATTTTACTCGACTTACCTATACTTCCATATAAAGCAGCTCAATATCTCCATAATGTTAATCTGGGCAATATTAGTATCGGTGGGTAGATGAAAATATCTTTAGTTAAAATAGGAAATATGGGCACTTTTGAGAGCCTTTTATTTTAATAATCTAATTAATATCATGTTTATTGACAGGAATTTATAAAAAATATTTTAATTTTTCCTGAAAAAAGGTTTTTCAATGATATATGTATGAAAAGATGTTTAGCAATATGCTTTTCCATACTTTAATTATTGGAAAATTTTTTAAGTGTTTAATATTCAATAGAATCTGTCCATAGGAAGCTGATTTTCAATTGAATATCAAAAATAAGAACAAAAAGGCCATGTTATGGGACGTTTAATTAATAAATGCTAAAATAATTGGGATAATTAGTCGTTGCGGGAAAGTGACTTAATGAAATAGATAAAGAAAGTTAAGTATTTCGTTGCTAAGATGGAAATATGGGAAAAATGGGGCTAATGGGCGAAAAATTTTGTTTTTTTTGTTGATTTTACTGGACAAGTAGTCTATAATTCTGAAGGAGTAGTACTGTAAGTAGGAATTTGTTCTTTATATTGAGAACCATTGCTTTTTTGATGAGCACCATGTATCGGACAATAGAAAGGAAGGAGGTTAATACAAATCGTTCTTAAATCATCCTGGGCAGGTGATGTAAAGAGTATGAAATAAAATATTTATCTGTCGTTTTATTGGAAGTTGTCTGCATTTTTCATTTCGCAGGCATAGGTGTCTGAAACAAGAAAGATCGATTTTCGATTTTCCGCATCTTTTCTTAAATTGACAATCGAAATTCGATTATTCTAAATTATTTTTGTTGAAGACATCGGATGTTTTGGTGTGTTGCCAAAATATAATACAAAATACATTTTGTTTGGAGGAGAACTATTATGTGTAGGAAATTAATTTATGTAATGATGTTTGTTATCGCGCTGAGCAGCACTGCCCATGCTGGGCTGTACGTGTGGAACGGCAGCGCCGAGGACGGACTCTGGGATACCATCCTCAACTGGACCGTGACTGATTCAGTGTGGACATGGCCCAACGAAGAGTTCGCCGCCGACCCCAACTTTGCGGCGTACATCAACAGCGACGTCCTCGCAATAGACATCATCGACGGTGGAGCGGTCACACGTAAGGACACTCTGCGAATTGGAGGCGCCGACCCAAATGCGATCCCAGTGCTTACGCTGGACAACGTCAGCTCACTTGCCGTAAGCGGCAGATTGTCAATTGGATCTGATCCGGATGGTGCGCCAGCAAGCGCTATGTTAGATGTTCTCGGCGGAAGTACTGTGACAATCTTGGAAGGTCTCAACGGTGATGACCTTTATGTTGCCGACGACCCGAACGCTGTAGGTACGATTAACATCGTTGATTCCAATGTTGCTGTCTTCGACGATATTATTATCGACGAGGGTGAGGGCTACATAAATATCAGCGGTAGCTCGATCGTAACCGCTGACCGTATTAATATTGGCAACAATGCCACTGGTGTGGGCTACCTGGACATTAGCGGAACTGCGACAGTTGACCTCGTGGACGATCTTAAAACCGACGAAGGCGAAGGTAACATCACTATCGGAGGCGACGCAGTCGTTAGCTTTGGCGACGATTGTTACATCCCCGACAATCCTGGCGGAGTGGGCACCTTGACCATAGAAGGCAACTCGGTCTTCAACATAGGCGACGATATAACCATCGCTGACGATGCTGGCACAGTGGGTTACATGATCATAACAGGTAACGCAACGGTTAATGCCCCTGACGAGTTCTACCTTGCAGATTCCAATGCAGCATCTGCCACTCTGGACATAAATGGCAATGCTACGGTTAATATCGGCGATGATCTTGACATTGGCGAGGACGGCCCCGCCGTCTGCAATATCGGCGAGAACGCTACCGTCACCATTGCGGACGATATATACGTCGGCCACAATTCTGCAGAAGGTGTATTTGAGAGTTACATGACCATAAGCGGCGACGCAACAGTAAATGCCAATGATCTTATCGTTGCCAACAGTGGAGGCCTCACGGGATACCTGCACATCAGCGGTAATCCGACAATCCACACCACCGAGGAGTTCTACATGAACGACGACGAAGGTGACCCGGCATACAGCCAGGTGATAATGGACGGCGGCACGGTCACCGTGGACAGCTACTGCACGTTCAACGACGACAATCCCGGAACGGCTGAATTCATCATGAACGGCGGAAGCTTCTACTCCGCTGACTATTTGAATCTGAGCGATAACCTCGACGGCACCGCACACCTGACAATGAACGGTGGTGAGATGATCACCGGCGACCGGCTCAGACTGGGTAAAGACGGTGGCGAAGACACAGGCCAGGTGAGGATATTCATGAACGGCGGTGTGCTTCAGGCCGAAGAGTTAGACGACATCATGATTACCGACACCCAAATGATTTATACCGGCGGCGAGTTCCGCATCGGTAGTGCCAGCGTGAGCGAAGCCGACATGCAGGGAGCGATCGACATGGGCTTGATCGTGGCCGAGGGCGTACATAGCATAGTCACCGATGGCGCCTATACCGTGCTGAATCCAAAAGCCAAAACCATAGCTAAGGTACCGAGACCTGTTGATGGGGCAGAAGGTGTTTCCACAAGTCCCCTTCTTAGTTGGGTCGCTGGAGAGACTGCCGCATCGCATGATGTGTATATCGGCGAGAGTTTTGAGGATGTCAATGCCGGTGCAGAGTCCACATTCCAGGGCAACACAGAGGTTGCAAACTTTGTTCCCGAACTTGTTGTACGCAAAACTTACTACTGGCGCGTCGATGAGGTCGAGGCCGACGGTGCGACGGTACACACCGGCGATGTCTGGAGCTTAACAGTCGAGGAAAATATCACGGTTGATGATTTTGAGCTCTATAACGACGTCGACAACCTGGTCTTCGATACATGGGTTGCCGCCGGAGGCGCCATAGTTGGTAACGCTGAGGCACCGTACTTGACACCGCATTTTGTTAATGCCGATATTCAAGCCATGCCTCTGTTCTTTGACGACGTTTCTGAGGCTACACTTACATTAGACCCCGCACAGAACTGGGGCACTGGCGTTGGTGGAGTCGAAGCACTCACGCTTTCGTTCAAAGGCGGCAAGCCGGTTCTGGATCCCGGAAGCACCAGCTATGACGAAGAAACCGGCGTAATTACAATGGTCGGCCGCGGAAATGATATTTGGGGCAGCTCAGATGCGTTCCAATACGCATACATGCCGCTCTCAGGTGACGGCTCAATGACCGTAAGGCTGGAAGACCTTGCTGAAACAGACAACTGGTCAAAAGCAGGTATTATGGTCCGCGAGACTCTGGATGCAGGCTCAAAGCACGCCTCAGTGTACGTGACAACTCCGGCTAATGGTATTAGATTCCAGGCAAGGCCGGAAACAGATGCTGACTCTACAGCCGACGACGCTGTTGCAACGGACGAGGCTAAGGCACAGACCGAACCGGTCTGGCTCAGATTAGTCAGAACAGGCGATGAGTTCAATGCCTTTTACGCTTTGCCGCTTCCCGAGCCGGAGCCGATCGACCCGAATGCACCGGTCGACCCGAATGCAGAACCTGTCGACCCGAATGCACCGGTCGACCCGAATGCACCAGTCGATCCTAACGCACCGGTCGATCCTAATGCAGAACCGGAACCCGAACCGGAACTGGAATGGATTGCAATGGGCTGGAATCCTCTGGTACTCCCAATGGATCCCAATGCGTTGATCGGTTTGGCACTGACATCACATTCAGGCGTTGAGACTTATGCTACGGCCACTTTATCGAATCTCGAATTCGATGGTGGTGTTGGCGGCTTACCATTAACATCGACAGAAATAGGTTTAACAACGACTCAATCACCGGCCTCGCTGTATGCCGCACTTGAGGATTCGGCCGGTGGTATTTCCATTATCAGCCATCCCGATCCCGAAGCTACGTTGATCGATGCCTGGACTGACTGGACCATTGATTTAAGCGAGTTCGACATAGACATAGCCGATGTTAACAAGGTGACCGTCGGTGTGGAACCATCAGCTTGTGATGATCCGTTCGTCTGCTCCGTGTTCGACAATACGGGCAAAATCGACATCGATGATCTGCATCTGATTCCGGACGTTGCTGTTTATGACGGCGTTCTGGACGGATGGGACCATGACAATAGTGTTGACAAATGGGACGGTTCGGCTCCCGGCGAAGGTAATCCCGGTGGCATAGCAGCCCTTGACGAAGACGGCACGACCTATCTGCGTCTCCAGGATACAGGTGACCCTCGAGATTACGGTGATTCTGTTCCGACCGGTAAGACCAACTACAGCCTATATCTTACCAAACCGACCGATTTCGTTCTTGACGGGGCAATAATTGAGTTCCGTGCACGCATTGCGACCACGGGAACATTGGATGCCTGGCGTAAAGACGGAGGCGGATTGGGCAGTACAGGCCTCTTCTCATGGCCGGCTGGTGGTCTTGGCGGAAGCTTTGAAAATGGCACCTTTGAAGATTACGGCAGAGGCAATATTGGTATTGCCGAAAAGGGCCAGGGCCTTATTTCCTTCGTCCTGTCAACCAGTGGACTTCAGGTTGGCAACAGCGGCAATAAGGTCTCTGTAGATGATGCTACTCAGTGGAATACCTACAAGATCGAAATTTCTGCCGGTGGTTCCGGTACCCACGTATTGAAAGTCTCAGCCAATGGTGGAGATGTACAGACATTCAATATTACTGCGGGCACAGGTGTTGTGGAAAATGGAACATACATCACCATCGGTTCTCCCGACCTTGCAGGAAGAGTTGCAACTGCATTTGATGTTGACTATATCAAGCTCAGTTGGTAATAAAGCCGGGCTAAGATCTTTAGATAAGATCTTTAGCATAGTTTAGTTAAATTATCGGGTTTGGGGGCACTAATAAATAGTGCCCCTAGACCCTGTTTTTTTAAAGTATTGATTTGAGAAGGCCAGACGAGAGTAGTTTGGTACACGACGGCGTGATATCCAGAAACATCCAATACGTTGATTTGCTTAATTGCTTCTGTTCTTTGCCTATTCCGCAAAATGCATATCGGCAAAATCCATAAATCGCTGCCAGTCATACTCGGTAAGGTTATGGCCGCCTGAACGGACGTGATAACCGATGGTACCTTTTTGAACAGGCTGGTCAAGGCCCGGCATCTGTCTGACACCCAACCCCCTTAGACCCAGCAAACGATAAACACCGCCGGCATATCTGCACGATAAGAACTCACCTCGCGGGTCGGCCCATAAATCCCCGTCAGCACTCGTTACATATACCGGACGCGGTGCCATCAGTGCAATAAGCATGTGCTGGTCAACCGGCAGGTCGTCTTCTTTACCATTGTATTTCTTGAAATTCTCGCAGAACCAGTGTGGAAAGCTCGTATTAATACGCTTAACGGTTTCTCCGTAAGCCCGGCGACTCAGCGCCGCCCCGCCGCACCCGGAGTTGTTGGAAATCACAAAGGCAAAACGCTCATCCCTCGCCCCTGCCCAAAGGGCCGTCTTGCCCAAACGCGAATGGCCTAATACTGCAACACGCCTGTTATCAATATTATCGTCACTCTCAAAGTAATCCATAGCACGGCTCAAACCCCAGGCCCAGGCCCCAATTGAACCCCAGGCGTCGGGCGCACGCTTTCCGTCGATTAGCTTATCAAAAAACGGATGTACCCCATTCTTAAAACCATCATGAAAATCCGGGTCGATATCTCCATAATAAATTGTTGCAAGCCCATATCCCCTCTTTAGAATCTTTTCAACATTAAATCTCGAACTGCTCCGGCCCCGAGACTTCTCGTCTGCGCGGTTCTTTACTACTCCAGCGCTTTTTGAACGCATCCACCTTTCAGAAAGCTTGATAGCCGGATCGGAATCAATGGTATGATTGCCGCCAAAATTCAGGAGAACAAACACCGGAACAGGCTTTTCCGCAGCATTCGGCAGATAGATAAGGATGTCCATTGTTGGTCCATCTTTTTTGCCGGTGATGTTCACAGTCACCTGCTTGCGGGTAGCCAAACCACCTAATGCTTTTCGCTCAAGGTCAAATACCTCGAATGACATATCCTCCGGCCGGGCTATCGGCGCACGACCATAGACATATTTCCGAAAGAGTTCGAGTATTTCAGGACGGCGTTTCGTACGCCACGTTTGCCCGTCCGTTACTCTGGAGCCATCCGATAGCTTTAACGGATTGGGCAAAGTGTATTTCGGAACTTTTTGCTCGGAATAGTTTGTCTCGGAGCGTCCCTTTGTAAGCTTCTCGACTAAATCAGGCGAAGCCTGCCAGCCCTTACTTGCTGCATTACCCAAAGCAAAGTTATCAGTTGTAAAGGAAACAATAGCCGAAACAGTCAAATACATTACGAGTGATTTTCTGCCGAACATCTTAAAACCTCCAATTTCAGGACCAACTTTGATATTCTTCAGGAACAAGCTTCTCAGGAACAATTATCCTGTCTGTCTTTTTGTACCTTATACTCAACGCTATCGACAAGGGCCTGCCAGGAAGCCTCGATGATGTTTTCGGAGCAGCCGACTGTCCCCCAGATAGAGCTTTTGTCACGCGACTCAATTATTACACGTACACGAGCAGCAGTACCGGCCCTCGCATTCACCACACGAACCTTATAATCAATCAGATGAACATCCTTAATACCGGGATAAAAATTCACTAATGATTTTCTCAATGCAGCGTCAAGAGCATTGACAGGACCGTCTCCCTCGCCTACAACGTGCTCAGTGATACCGTCGGGCCTTATGAGTTTCACCGTTGCCTCGGTAACCAGTTCACCTGTGGAGTATTTTTCAACATTCGTATGATATTTCACAAGTTCAAAAGACGGCTTATATGTACCCATAATCTTTTTGACTAAAAGATCAAAGCTTGCATTCGCTGCTTCGAATTGATAGCCCTGGTTCTCAAGCTCTTGAACACGGGTGAGTATCTTTTTAGCTAATTCCTTGTCCTCATCTATCTTCGCCTTTTCCAGCTCAGCCAGCACCGTTGATTTGCCGCTAAGTTCGGATATAAGAAAACGCCTCTCGTTTCCAACAACCTCCGGCGCAACGTGTTCATAACTGTATTTACTTTTCCGCAGCGCGTCAACATGCAGGCCGCCCTTGTGTGCAAAAGCGCTTTCGCCAACATACGGCATATTCGATACCGGCGCAAGGTTGCCAACTTCAAAAACATAACGGGAAACTTCCGTCAGAGATTTGATACTTTCAGAACTGATGACATCGAAATCCATCTTAAATGCAAGATTTGGTATGACTACGCATAAGTTTGCATTTCCGCACCGTTCGCCCAGACCGTTAATCGTACCCTGAACATGTCGGGCGCCGGCACGTACTGCGGCCAGAGAATTGGCTGTGGCACAATCGGTATCATTGTGAGCATGAATACCAATCATCAAATTACCAAAACGCTCACACACGGCCTTCGTGATTTCATATACTTCGTCAACAAGGCAGCCGCCGTTAGTATCACAAAGCACAAGAACATCTGCACCGCCCTGAGCGGCGGAATCTAAAACCTTCATCGCATATTCGGGATTTTTCTTGTAGCCGTCATAGAAATGTTCGGCGTCGAAAAGAGTTTCC
>CAZWME010000111.1:9346-9903 GCA_964634515.1 uncultured Pirellulales bacterium
GTGCTTTTTCATATACTCGACGGACTCGGCGCAAATAGTGAGGTTCTCATCGAGCGAACAACCCAGCACATCCGTAACGTGCATGTCCCAGCTTTTACCCACCAAAGTAGCAACCTGCGTCTTGCACTTAAGCATCGCATTCAGCGAGATATCATCCGAGACGCTGTAATCGGCCCTGCGGGTAGTACCGAACGCGACAATCTTTGAATTCTCCAAATCAAGTTTGCCGGCTTCCGTTAAGAACTGCATCTCTTTCGGATTGGAAGCTGCATATCCCCCTTCGATATATTCAAGACCAAGCCCGTCAAGGCATTTAACAATTGCAAGCTTATCTTCAAGCGAAAAACTCACGCCCTCGGCCTGCATTCCGTCTCGAAGAGTGGTATCATAAAGATGTATCTTTTCCATAATCGATTAATTTTAGCCCACTAATCCAGCGATGTAAAGCTCAAAGCCAAAATAGCCGAAATTTGCTATGATGTTGCCCCGATACGCCGTTCTATGTTGAGCCAGTACCCGATACATACGTTAGGGTCTGGTTTGCACCTTCATTCGTG
>CAZWME010000112.1:0-9834 GCA_964634515.1 uncultured Pirellulales bacterium
TGCGCCGGAGGCTGTTGAGCGTATCCCTGCGGACATCATTATCAATCCGGTTGTCGGGGCGGAAGTTGTTACAGGTTCAACCCGGATGAAAGCAGGTACCGCGACTAAGCTCGTACTCAATACTCTGACCACAGGAGCTATGATTAAATTAGGAAAGGTTTATGGCAATCTTATGG
Source organism: uncultured Pirellulales bacterium (assembly GCA_964634515.1). Taxonomy (GTDB): domain Bacteria; phylum Planctomycetota; class Phycisphaerae; order Sedimentisphaerales; family Anaerobacaceae; genus NIOZ-UU13. Next base: position 177 of record CAZWME010000112.1, read on the forward strand.
TTGACCTGAAGGCAACAAATGAGAAGTTGCGTGACAGGTCGATTCGGATAGTGATGGAGATGACTAAGCTAAACCGGCCGGGTGCGAGGAGATTACTCGCTCGGGCACAAGGACAGGTTAAAGCCGCTATTGTTATGCACTTTCGCCGGACGAGTTTGGCAGGTGCTATGAAAATACTTAACGAATGCGATCAGTTTCTGAGAAAAGCAATTGAGGAGGCTCCGTGAATCATATTATAGCTCAGGCAGGTACAATCAGCGGTCTCGACTGGGGGATTGTAGGTGTAGGAACATTCGGGCTGTTCGTTATTTCATATGTTTTCGGGCGCGAAGAGAGAGATACCAACGACTTTTTTCTTGGAGGCCGGCGTGTCCCGCCTGTCGTAGCATGTCTGTCTTTTTTGGCCACGGAGATAAGCGCATTGACAATAGTTGGTATTCCACATACGGCCTACACGGAAAACTGGCGGTGGCTACAGTTTCTGGTCGGATTGGCTTTGGCCCGGCTTGTTGTGGCATATCTCTTTATCCCGGCCTTCTACAAATACAATTGCACCAGCATTTACGAGTTCCTTGGACACCGATTCGGTGCTGCAACTCAATATACCGGCTCGATTTACTTTTTTATTACACGTCTTATCGCTTCCGGGGTACGTCTTTATGCGACGTGCATGGCTGTAGGGGTGATAATGGGCTGGCCTCTTGTCGCGACGATTACGTTATTTACTCTTGTTAGCATTGCCTTTATTGCCTTTGGCGGCATAAAGGCGGTCGTCTGGGCGGGCGCTTATCAGGCACTTTTCTTTGTCATTGCTGGAGTTGTGGTTGCAGGTTATCTTATTCAGCATATCGATGGCGGTTTGGCTGCGGCTTTGCAGACTGCGAATAAGGAGGAGCTTCTTAGCACATTTTATTTCAAGTTCGATCTTAAAGACGCCTCGACATTCTGGGCATTTTTGATCAGCGGATTCCTCATCGGTCTGGTTTCCTTTGGAACCGATCAGGAAATGGTTCAGAGATTACTGACCGTTGAAACGCGAAAAAGCAGTCAGAAGACCATTATCTCAACTATTTTCACTGTCCTGCCCGTTTACTGGTTATATCTTCTTATTGGTACGTTGTTGTTTGTTTTCTATCAGCAAAATGCGGCTTCGTTGTCGCCGCCTGAAGAACTCAAAGAAATTCTTCCACATTTTACCCGGAACATTTTACCAAACGGATTAAAAGGTCTTGTTCTGGGAGCAATTTTCATGGCAAGTGTCGATTCACCTCTCAGCTCACTTAGCTCTTCTTTTGTTACTGATATCTATCGTCCCCTGATTCGAAAGGGTGCTTCGGAAAAGCACTATTTACTTGTATCACGAGCGGCAGTAGTAGGTTTTGGTCTGGTTCTGGCAGGTATCGCGGCAGGCTGTGCCCCGGTGGAAAATATCCTCTGGTTCGCTTTCAAGATTCTTTCAATCACCGGAGGTCCGATGTTGGGGGCCTTTTTACTTGGTTTGCTGACAAAGCGAAAAGCTAATCTCGCCAATATCCCTGCAATGTTATTTAGTACGGTAGTGTGCATTGTACTTCTTGTGCTTATTGAAAAGGAAATAATAAAGATTGCCTGGAGCTGGCTGATAGTTGTTGGGACAGGTATAACATTCGTTCTTGGTTATCTATTGGGCCCGGCCATGATAAAAATGAAAGATGCTCAGGTACCTATGTAAACGGTGATTTACATAAGCCCATTCTGTATGCGGTCATATACGCCAAGGAGAGCGCATCGCTCGGAAGAGCAATCGGTTCGCCGCTTCGTCACCGGGGAACTCTTCCTTGACCGGATCCCACTTCAAGGACCGCTGCAGTTTATGAGCGATAATCGTTAGGTGTCCGAGCGATGCTGTTCGGTGGCCGAGTTCTACATCACAGCTTGGTTTGCGTCGTGTCCGAATGCAGTCGAACCAGTTGTCGTGATGATTATTCTCGCCGGGATTCACCTGGCGTGTCGTCAGTTTCATTTCTTCGAAAATATTCTCAGGTCCGCCCTCAATGGGTCCGCCTGTTGTCATTGATGTGACCCAGCCCTTTTCTCCGACGAAAATGCCTCCGAAGTTTCCAGCTAAGCGGGCGGTTTTAGGAACCGCTTTATAGACATCTTTGACCATTGACCAGTTATCGACAAGGTGGAGAAGCGTCCCATTGGCGTATCTATAAGTGAGTGTCGGGTATTGGCCGTTGCTGGGATGAATGAATTCAACCGGCCCACTTTCCTCCACACCCAGAGCATATTGAATTACGTCAGCACTGTGAGAATGGTGCCATGTTGATGAAGCGGCGCCGAAATCTTCGCAGAATGCCCATGGCACGACTCCGGGCGAAGGATTCAGGTGATAGCCCGGATTATAGGGATGCCAAAGAGCCGGTCCGACCCAGAGGTCCCAGTCCAATCCGTCCGGGACAGGTTCGACCGGGAGGATTATATCAAGGGGTGTGTAGGACTTGCCAGTATGCTCGATGTCCATCAGATGCCGGTATGGCTTGAAGCGGGGCGCCCCGAAGAAACCACCGAGCTTTGTCCAGAGAGTGAAAACCTGTTTGACCTTTCCGAGTCCACCTGCGCGCACGAAATTGCAGACCTGGCGGATTGTTGGAATAGAGCGATATTGAGTTCCGGTCTGAAAAACCCGGCTATACCTTTGTACTTCCTCAACCAGTCGGCGTCCCTCCCGTACAGTTATCGATATCGGCTTCTCGCAATAGACATCCTTGCCGGCTTTAACCGCGTCAATTGACAGTAGCGTGTGCCAGTGGTCAGGTGTTACGATTACAACGGCATCGATATCAGATCGAGCCAGCAATTCACGATAGTCATTATAAGCAGCGCAGCCGGTATAAGTTCCGCTGAAGCGGTTGGCGGCGTAAGTTTTCTCGACAAGACGTTTGCCGTCCTGGCGCCTAAGACTATCCACATCGCATACGGCCAGCACCTGGACTTCCCTGTCACCAACCAGGCGGCGTAAATGACCACTTCCCATTATTCCTTTGCCGATCAAGCCAACTGTTATCCGCTCGCTTGGTGTCGCATTTCCGTTTGCACTCCTTACCGAAGAAGGAATAATCCATGGTATAGCAATGGTTCCTGAAAGTGCGACCGTGCGAGACAGAAATTTACGTCGTGTTATCTGAAGAGTGTCTATTTCTTTGGCGTTTTTAATTCTTGTCATTAAATACCTCACTTTGGAAGTTTCATGCTTACTTTGTTGAAGAAATCTATGCTCCTTGCTATTTCAGGCATCGATTCGAGCCAGTTGTATGAGTATTCGAGGCCGAACATAGTTGGTTTTATACCCAAACGGTGAATTTCCTTAATAAATTGTTCTGTCTTACCGGCGCCGGAGCCCCATGGCACATCATGACCTTCCGGGCTTAGCTCGTGCAGGTCGTGCATTTGCGCGGTAATCAGACGGTCCTTAAGTGTGTTCACGGCTTTGATCGGGTCAATACCGGACCGCATCCAATAGCCCATGTCGCCGCAGGCCCCGATTCGTTTGCTGCGTCCCCGACATGCCTTCATAATCCCTTCAGGGTGCCAATATTGCGGTGAGGCCTTCCGGTCGTGATTATGAAGGGCAACGTTGATGTCGTATTCATCGCAGAATTTCTCGATTGTATCCAGCGCTTCCGGACGCGGTTCCGACATGAAGGTCTCGATTCCTATTTTACGCCCGAACTCGAAGACCTTGCGGCATCCGGCTTCGTCACCGGGGATATTGTGGAAGTAATACGTCAAAAGACGAATGCCGGCTGAGTCCAGTTTAAGTCTAATCTGTTTGAGCTCATCATCGGTCAGTTTCATATCGAAGTTCTTTGAAATCTTTTTACTAACTTTCTGGAAGCTCAGGCCGCCCATATACGGCAGGCCGAGTTGTGCGGTTTTATCTATCGCCTCGAATAGTGTATATTTGTGAAAAGTGTAGGCCTCGATGCCGAGGCGCCAATCCAGCTTTTCCTGAGAGCGGATGGCGGGCGTTAATCTGCCACTTGGAATGGTAGGGGCCTGCAGGTCACCCATGGCAAATTGCACCGCTGCCAGATAGAACTGTAACATTTTCGGGTCCCAGAATACGTATGGATTGTGTGCGATAGTGCAGTAGAAAACGCGACCACGGCCGTAGTTTCGTACCCACGCCAATGCGTAATCATTGTCTTTGCGGAAGCAGTTTCCTCGTGGCTGTCCCTTGAATTGAGTTTTATCAGTATCGATGCTGAAAAGTACACGAACCCTTTTTCTCGAATAGGGTCCATGGACGCGAAAAAACTCATCCCTGTACTCGAAGCCCTTACCGCCGAAAGGCTGATTTACGGAATTATCAGGGTCATCGAGTTTGATGAAGACGTGTTCTTTGCTGTCCATGTGGTTGGCACCGCGTGCACCTAACATTATGCCAAACTCCGGCCAGTCCTCATGAGCGCCGGGCCAGCGGGTGAAGGCCACAGTTGTCCCGTGAACTCCAAGAAGTCCGCCGCCGCCATAAACAAATTCGATCAGGCTTTGTCTTAAGGCGGGGTCGGTGAAGAGATTACCCACAGTATTGTTCAGAAAGACGGCATCGAACTGCTTTAGATTTTCAGATTTGAAGACGGATGGTTTTTTGCTAATTACCGTTTCAAAGGCTCCGGTCTTTTCGCCCATTAGTTTGAACGCCGTATTGGCCGCAGGGATGGATCCATGCCCGCCGTATCCGACATTGAGGTCGAAAATCAGGAGTTTCCTGGGCCTGCGGGGGTGGGCGAAGGCTTTGGATGGAATCGCTGCCTCAATTCGTCGTTGCTGGTCAGATGCAATGGTCTGTGCTTTTGCAGCAGCAAGCCCAGGCCACGGCACGGCGAGCATCCCGGTTGCTGCAAATGCACTGCCAAGAAAAACACGCCGGGTTATAGCATTCGTTGGCTTTGTCTGTTTCTTTATAGAATCCATTTGATTCTCCATTTCCAAAATAACCTGCAATGATTGAGTCATTAGTTATTAGAACAGTAAACGCCTTTGTTGTCAAGAAATCACCGCTGATGTAGCAGCCTAAAAAGTTTTCGTTGAGACAGTTATCAAACCAAATACTTGCGGGAACTGTCAGGCTTTATTACAATCAAAAAATCGTTCAAATGAATTTATTTTTAATGAATCAAAAGAATTGAGAGGTAAATATGAAAGTTATAGCTTTTAACGGCAGTGCCCGAAAGGACGGCAACACCGCTATAATGGTTAAACAGGTATTCGTTGAGCTTGAAAAAGAGGGCATCGAAACCGAAATGGTACAGTTTTCAGGCCAGAATATCCGGGGCTGCACCGCTTGTTATAAATGCTTTGAGAACAAGGACCAGAGGTGTGCTGTTAAGACGGATATTGTAAATGACTGTATCGAAAAAATGCTGGAAGCCGACGGAATCATTTTGGCCTCTCCCACTTACTTTGCCGATGTAAGTGCGGAACTCAAGGCTCTTATCGACCGGGCCGGATTAGTGGCCAAAGCCAACAAGGAAATGTTTGCAAGAAAGGTTGGTGCTGCTGTCGTGGCGGTCCGCAGGGGAGGGTCAATCCACGCGTTCGATTCGATGAATCATTTTTTCTTAATCAGTGGTATGATAATACCGGGCTCATGCTACTGGAACATGGGTTTTGGGCTGGAAAAAGGTGACGTCGAGAAAGACCAGGAAGGTTTGCAGACGATGCAAACTCTTGGTCGGAATATGGCATGGTTGCTGAAGAAGATACAAGCGTAAATTGCAATCATCAGGATTAATTAGTCATACAAGTTAAACGTCCAAGATATTGAGCGATTTGTACTTTTTGTCAAGTACCTTCGAGCTGTCGAAGCCAAGCCATTTGTCCAATACGGTTGCATACACATTTCGGAAGTCTGTGTGAAACTTCAGGGCACCGTTATCCAAATCCTTCAGACTGGGATGTGGTCCGACAAGGCCGCCTTTGAGCTTACCACCTGCCAGGAAGATTGGAGCGGCAGCGCCGTGTCCTGTGCCGCGGCGTCCATTTTCCTTAACAGTCCTGCCAAATTCCGAGAAGGTCATCAGCAGAACACGATTCAACTGCTTATCTCGCTTCAAATCGTTGATAAATGCTCCGATTGATTCAGAAAAGTGGTGCAGCAGAGAGCAATGGTTACCTAATTGGTTTGCGTGATTATCAAAGCCTCCGATTCCGCCGCCGCCAAGCTCAGTAAAAAAAATACGGATACCAATATCAGCCCGAATAAGTTGAGCGACCTTACGAAGACTGCCGGCAAGTTTGAACTGTGGATATTCGGCTGTGTTGGCCGTCTTTTTCATTACCGCTTCGATTCGCTTGCTGTTTTTATAGGCATTCTGTGTGCACTGCTGCAGGAAATGCATAAGAGGATTGTTCTGATTAGGGCGGGGAAATTCGGTTGCGTGTTTGCGTTGAGATTGGTATTTCTGGTGACCAGGCATTTCGTGTATCGTTAGATTTTCAAGTGAGCTGATAGAGGGAACGATGACATTCTTTGCGTTCAGGCCGAAAGGCTTGGCGATCGGCCCGACAAACACGGCTGGTGTGATTACACTGTTCGGCTCTCGAATACTGTCAACTGTCCGGCCCAGCCATCCGGTCTGGCAATCGGGCTCATCGGGAGCTGCGGTATGCCATATCCGCATCCCGGATTCATGTGAGCGATCTGTGTTCGGGTAGCCAACGCCCTGAATGATACTCAAGTGGCCCTGCTCGTACAGACGCTTGAATGCTTTCATTCGCGGATGGAAACCCAAATGCGAGTCGATCTTATGTATATCGTTAGGGGGCAGACGCAAAGTAGGGCGGTTTCGGGCATATTCATCATCTTCGTATGGAACGACGGTATTCAGGCCGTCATTTCCACCCGAGAGTTGAACCACGACCAGAACAGTATTGCGTTCATTGTGCCGGTGAGCAGCAGCCATCATTGAACGAACAAGAAAATTCGGTGCCGCGGGACTGAGCGATAACAAAGCAGAGCTTCCTAAAGCGCCCTTCAGAAAATTCCGTCGTGTATAAGTCATAAGATTTTCTCCATAATTTAAGCTAACTGAAACTCAGGAAGCGTAACGACAGTATGTGCAAAAAGACGCAATGTTGCCTCTTCATCATCACTGCCATTTCCGGACGACGATTGCAGCATCTTAAATACGGTCTTATAAACATCGCCAGTGAGGTCACTTTGCAGAAATAAATCCAGCAGGATTTGCGCAGCGGATTTGAGCGTCGTGCGTCCGTGCCTGTTGGCGAGAGCCCGGGGATTGAGTTTATCGCCATATGGCCCCGAGCCTTGCAGAAGCGCCAAAGCCAGATTGCTGCGCGCTGTGAGTGTAGCGCTGTCGATCCAATTCCGTCCGCCGGCCCAGCCGTTTGCCGTAGGCGGATTATATAGGTTCTGACCAAGACCGGCCAGGTCTTCTGCAAGCTGCGTTGTGGATACGACTCCTTCCAGAGCTTGTACTATGCCCAGCGCAAATTCTACCGGGCTTTTAATCCTCTTACGATACGCCGCCTGGGAAAAGAACAAGTTGGAACGAAGCATCATCTCGGTGAGTTTCATTATGTCGTAGTCTTTTGCGAAGGATTCAGCCAGAGGTCTAATCATGGCCGCTTTGGGCTGATCGGTTTCACAAATCAGCCAACGGTATAGTTTTCTGACCAGCATCTGCGAAGTGGCTGGTTGTTTAAGCACAATCCGTATCACATCGTCGCCTGTGAAATTGTCTCTTTCACCAAGGACCTCCTTTATATTTCCATCGTGTTCGCGAGATATATAGCGAAGCCGGCTCCTCAGCACAAACCAGCCCGTAAAGGCCCTTGCGGTTTCACTGACATCTTTTTGTTTATAATTACCGGGGCCCATGGTGAAGTTTTCCATGAGCGTGCGAGCGAAGTTATCATTCGGTAGTGCTTTGCGGTTTGTGTCGGCTCCAAGATAAATGAGTACTGCCGGATCACGTGAAATTGCCTGAAGCATGTCACCGAATGAATTAAGAGCATGACTTCGAAGAATCCGGATGTGCTGCAGCATCAACCTGGGATTGTTCACTTTATCGCTGTTAGTGGCGAAATGTCCATGCCAGAATAGTGTCATCTTTTCAAGTAACGGATGTGGCGTCTGGATAATCCGCCGGAGCCACCATGCCCTAAGGTTTTTAATCGAACCGGAGGCAGAATTATCATATCCATCGTAGGTGTTGTTGAAGGATGTTGTATCGGTTTGTGGTTTAAGCAGCTTGTCAATGGTATGCTGCGGCCCGTCGGACAACGCCTGCTGAAGCTGGTCCCAACCGGCTCCGAAGGCTGCGCGTCGAAACAAATGTCCTGCCAGGGTAAGATTCCAGGGCTGCTCAGTGTTTGGCTCGTAAACAGCCCATGCCCAGTCTGGATCGCTCAGCTTTTCATCGATAGCCGAAGGAGATTGTTTTGAGTTATGTTGGTCAGGTTGTTTCTCAATTTGCTCAATCATGAGTAACTCCTTTTAAATATTGCCAACCAACATACCGCTAAGTTTGAGTCCGTGGCAGTATTATCAACGTAATCCCCGGGTACTATAAGTTTAGCTTTATTTCCAGAATCGCCTGGTTTAGACCCTCGTGTGTGTCAAGACCCAACTTGGCGCGCTTAACTAACTTCACCAATGTAATGAGCAAATCGATCCCTGCTTCGGCTTCTTCTTGAGTGCTGCCTTTCTTAACCATGTCACTTCGTACCATTGTCTCTCGGTTGGCTTTTAATATCGATGTCAACTGGGCTGTGTCGATTTCAGCCAGGCTGTGGGTTTCGGCAATTGGTTTGACCTTGTTTTGTGTTTCTCGGTTCAAGGAATCGATAAGGTCTCGGGTTAAACCGTCAGTAGAACTTAGAATCAGGTATTCACCAGGCATAGCCAGGGCTGGGCGGATATTAAATCGCTGTTCCAAATTATTTTTGTCGTCGAGCCCGGATGCGGAAAAGTAAGCCATTGAGAATTTGGTTCCTCCGTGGACAGTGCGGTCTATAATTAATCCTTGCATTGCCTGCTGGCCGCGGGTGAAATTTATGAGGCCAAGGGCCTTTTGCCATGCTTCCTCGGCTACTTCATTGAATTGCTCCGGGTTCTGAAGCCGCAGGATGATGGCAAAGGCCGGGAGCTGAATCTGCGGTGTGCCGATTGCGGAGTCGTAATCCTGCTCGGCTACGACGAAGCGAATTTCAGGTTTGGTTTCTGCCAGAACTTCGTTTGTCAAGTCACGTCCGCTGAAGAAGATGCCCATCATGTTCTCGAAAAAAATCAGTCCTGATGTACGCTCGGGGAAGAGTTCGTCCTTGGCGGAGTAGAATTGATGAAGGTCGCGATAAAAACTTAACGCGGCGATTCGACGCGGTACAGACAGGTTTGGAAAAACACCTTCACCCGGCTTTTTTGGCAAGGCAAATGCGGCAGGACTTGTCGCAGCTATCGTCTTGCTGTCAACGGATGCCCGAAAGACCAACGTATTATCTTCAACGTGTAGTCCCAATGCCAGCCAATTCGAATCGCGTGTTGCTTCTAAGATTCCAGCGAATGCCAGTGCCGCAAGAGGATTTTCGTGCTGCTGGTTAAAAATCTTAGTGACTTGTGGAATGCCCATCAGGGGCTTGAGATTGA
>CAZWME010000113.1:0-9812 GCA_964634515.1 uncultured Pirellulales bacterium
GAGAGGTAAAAAGATGAGGCCAGCAGAAGATATTGACGAACAAATTAAGAAACTGCGTTACAAAACCAACGCCGAAACGCATGACAGGGTCCTTGGTAATGTTATGCAGGCGCTTGATGAATCTGAGAAACAAAAGACAGGTGCAGCCGCACCTGATAAATGGAGAAAAATTATGAGAAGTCCGATTACAAAAATAGCCGCTGCGGTGGTGTTAATTGTGTTAGTACTCGCGGGCGTACATTTTCTTGGTGTTCCAACTGAGAGTGTCGCGTGGGCTGATGTCGTCCGGCCCATCTTAACCGCCCGTACTGTGGTATTTAATGTTATTCCGGTCGAGGGAGAAAATATTCCCGTTACCAGGGTTATGAACATGGGTACGCAACGGATCAGAAGTGAAGTGTTATCGCCGGACGGGAAGACTGTACAGGTGATAGTAATCGTTGATTACGATACTTTACAGATGCTTACATTGACTCCGAAACAGAAAATATCGGCATTAATCGATCTGAAAGATTTGCCGGAGAAACCCGAAAACGTCTTGGAAGTATTGAGAAACATGGTTACGGAAATACAGAATGATCCTGATGTTTCGGTCGAGCCACTCGGCGAGAAGGAAATAGATGGCCAGATTGCAAAAGGTTTTAGGGCTACCGGCCCTGATGTAGAGTTTACGGTCTGGGCTGACCCACAAAGCGCCCTGCCGATACGAATGGAACAGAAATGGCGTCAGATACATTATGAGTTTACAGATTTTGAGTTTGATGTGGTATTGGACGAATCACTTTTCAGTATGGAGATACCTGAAGGTTACTCGACAATGCCCAAAGCTGCGCTTTCCCTTACAGGGTCAACCGAACAGGACCTGATCGAAACCCTTCGTCACTGGGCAGAGATTATACTGGATGGTGTCTTTCCGAAGGATTTTAGTTCCCAAGCATATATGGATGACGTCCCAAAGATACGCAAACTAGCCTCGCAATATTCACAAGAACAAAACCAGGAGTATGGGCTGAAGATGATTCGTGGATTCATATTCTTTAAACTCCTAAAGGCCGAAAACGATTGGCACTATGTGGGCAAGAATGTCAAACTTGGTGATTCGGAATCTCCAGTTTGCTGGTATCGCCCGGAAGGTGCCGATACTTACCGCGTTATCTATGGCGATTTGAGTGTAAAGGACGTGGCGCCTGAAAACCTTCCGAAATAAAGTTGCAGAACAATATTTATTACAAAGGCCGGGCTGAATTGGTTCGGCCTTTGTGCGTATTTGCTCTGTTAAAAAAACCGGAATCATTTTCACTTCAGCGAGATAAAAGCGGTCTGATTATAAAATAGTTGAAAATAAAATATTTTTATCGACACATTTCTTACCTGGCGCGCAAACTATAGAGTGAAGCTAAAGCCTTCGGTGGCTTCGATAAGTCCATTAAACTGTCTGATATGAATAAACGAGCACACATGGAAATAGCTGAAGGATTGCAACAAGGTAATCGCGATGCCTGGTTGAGTCTGTATGAACTGTATGCTGAAAAGCTATGGTGTAATATTGCAAGGCTAATGGCTCATGATCCGGCCTCTGTAGCGGACGTGGTGCAGGAGACTTTACTGTCCGCTGCACGTTCGGCGAAGAATTTTAATCATCGCCGGGGTTCATTATGGACCTGGCTATGGGCCATCGCTAAACGGCAGGTAGCCCTGCATTATCGCAAGCGAACGTCAAAGGCAATCATTGCTCGTGCACAGCAGTGGTGGAGCTTATTGGATGGCCAAACATCTGATTGGATTGATGGCAGGGAGAGGCTACCAGCCGAAGTGCTTGAATCTGATGAATTGGCGACTTTAGTCAGATATACACTGGCAGAGTTATCAGCGGAATATCAGACATTACTAATGGCAAAATATGTTGACGGTTTAACAATAGAGGACATTGCCGAAGAAGCTAACCGTTCATCTGTGGCTATTCGGTCGAAATTGGCCCGAGCCAGAAAGGCTTTTCGCCAGGTATTTAAGAGGTTGACGCATTCTACGCCCGGCATATTGGAGATGGCGCCATGACATTTAATAAAAAGAAACAATCAGATGATGCGAAGTTCAGCTCGCTACTTTCTACTGTGGGACGTAATAGCGTTGCACCTGACCGTGAGTTCCTGAACAAACTGAGGGAAGAATCTACAAAGACATTTGAGACAAGTGCTTTGGGCCGGTCAGAAAATTTTAGAGAATCTATTAACACAATTTCAATATGGAGAACAATTATGAGAAGTCATATTACGAAAATAGCCGCTGCGGTGGTTGTAATTATAGCCGTGCTTATCGGCATAAACCAATTCGGGGGCTCTATTGAGGCAGTTGCATTAGGTCAAGTGATTGAAGCTATGAAAAAAGTTAATTGGATGCACGTAGTTGGCCGGGAAAAAGAAGGCGGAAGTAGCGAAGCTTGGTTGTCCTTTGAATCAAAAATTAACATAAAAAAGAACGAAAATGGCAGAATTACATATACTAACTATCACGAAAACAAGCGGTATGTGTATGATCCAGCCAAACAGACCATTTATGTATACGATGTATCCGGAGAAAATTTTGCCTTTGGTACTGCTGGTCCTTTGCAGTTGTTTGAAGAACTTTTTCAAATGGAACGAGACGATAAAGGAGCAAAAATCACTCGCAGAAAAGCTGAAATTTGGGAAGCCGTAACTTCTGAAGGCAATATGACTGTGGAGGGAAGAGTATTCATAGATATCGAGAAGGGTTTGCCAATGGTCATGCAAGTGAAGGCTACAAGCAATGGCAAGATCATACAGGACTCGGACATAAGGTTTGAGTATCCCCAAAAGGGGCCTGAAGACATCTATGAACTCGGCGCGCCAAAATCAGCTGTTGTAGTCGATGGTAAACCTTCTCAGTTGAAGTGAAATATAAAGTGAGTGGATGATTCATGTTCTTTAAAGGCTGGCCGGGCTTATTCCTTCGACATTGCTCAGGATGAATTAGCTCGGCCTTTTTTCTGAGATTGTTCTGCGAATAACCTAATCAAAAATCGAATCAATGTTTTGTTTTACTTGGCTTTTGTGAGACATTTTTGATTCCGCCGCCGTAGTAGGGATATTTATCGAAGACATCTCCCCGGCCTAAAACACGTGGGTCTCTGGTCGTTTTCAGCTCGGTTAAGAGGTCGGCAGCGAGCCTGGTTTTTACCATAGCGTATTCAGTCTTGCCGGCTACGTTATTTAGCTGATCGGGGTCTTTGCGAAGATCGTAAAGCTCTTCAGCGGGACGCTTTCCAAAGGCAAGCTCGAAAAGTTTGGCGACCTGCGGCTCATTTCGATACTTTAACATATAGGATTTTGTCGGAGAGGCATCGACGTCGGCATATCCGTAATGTGTACCACGCGGCTTTGATATAACTATTTCTGTTGGTTGAGCAAAACCTTTGGCGGCTCCGGAGGGCCATCGGTTCGGTTTGAAGTTGCGGATGTAGAGGAAGTCGTGCGTCCTTATCGCCCGCATTGGATAGCCGGCAGAGCCGGTTTCCTGAGAGGGTACGTGACGCTCTTTGCCGGTAAGGACATGACTGCGCCTTCGGTCCACTCGACCAGATTTACCCGATGTCAGCACGTTCATAAAACTTCGAGCGGTCATATCGGCGGTTGGTTTCGATCCGGCTGCTTCGAGGAACGTCGGCGCCAAGTCGGCGAGGCTGATAAAATCTTCGACAACCCGGCCGCCTTCAACAACTGCGGGCCAGCGAACCGCAAGAGGTATGTTCGTACCCAGGTTGTAAAGGTTACTTTTGCAGCGCGGAAACGGCATGCCATTATCGCCGGAGATTACCACTAAAGTATTGTCCAGCTCGCCGTTTTCTTCCAGGCTTTTCAAAAGCTCACCGACTTCGGTGTCGAAACGCTGAACCTCCCAGTAGTAATCGCATATATCCGTTCGCACTTCCGGGCTATCGGGGAAGCAGGCGGGCACTTCAACGTCCTGAAGTTTCATACCGCTGTTGACGCCGGACTGCCACTTATAGGCCCGATGCGGGTCATGGCTGCCGAACCAGAAACAGAATGGTTTACCCTGCGGTCGGGCTTTCATAAATTCTGTGAAGTTTTTGTAACGCGGCCCGGCGGGATTGCGTGTTCGCCCGCCCGGCTCATTGTAGCCGGGAGCCCATCCCTTGCGGGTGTAACCTACATGATAACCGGCCGACTCGAGCAGGTCGGGATATATGTCGAACTTTGCCGGCAGGGTGCTCCATAGGTTTCCCCCTTCTTCCAGGCGCCAGTGCCATTGGCCGGTCAGGATTGCTCCGCGCGAAGGTGTGCACGAAGGTGATGATACAAATGCATTTTCAAACAGCACCCCTTCACGGCCCACACGGTCAAAGGTCGGTGTTTTGACGACCTTGTCCCCGGCTATACTCGCATGGGGCCAGGACCAGTCGTCCGCGAGGCAAAAAAGGATATTCGTTTGTTTTTTCGGCTTTCGGGGTGACACTGTCTGCGCGCAACTTCCGAGAGTCGCCGTACCAAGCAGGCCTAAAGTGCTGCCACTTAGACTTTTAATAAATTCGCGTCGATTCATTTAATCATTTCCTCATTTAATTTTTTATTATTAAGAATTATTACTGTTTTACCGTTTTGCACCGACGGACCCAGGCATCGTACAGTTTGGCCAGTTCGGCGACCTTTTCAGGCATCTTTGCCGACAGGTCGTTAAGTTCGGTCCGGTCAGCCTCCATATTATAGAGTTCCCATGGTTTATCGCCAACGGTAACGATTTTCCACATGCCTTTGCGGACGGCCTTGTTGCGCATGAACTCCCAGAATATCGCTTCATGACCTTTGCGTTTGCGTCCTTCAAAAATCGGCAGTAGGCTCTTGCCTTCCAGCTTGGTGATTTTGTTTGCTTTGTAGTGCGAGGGATATTGCGTAGCTGCAATGTCTATGCAGGTGGCCATTACGTCGATAATGTGACCGATTTGATTAGTGATAGTGCCGCCTTTTTTAATAATCGCCGGCCAGCAGGCGATAAAGGGGGTGGCATTGCCGCCTTCGTGGTTGAAACGCTTGTACAGCCGGAACGGTGTGTTACTGACATTGGCCCACTTCGAGTCGTAGGTGCGATAGGATTCAGCAGGGCCGGGGGGAATGTCCTTTGTTTTATTTCGTTCGTAGGGACAGCCCCCGTTGTCGGACAGGAACATCACCAGTGTGTTGTCCAGGGCCTTCAGCCCTTTTAGCTTTTTCAGGATTCGCCCGATGTTCTGGTCCATTCTGTCAACCATTGCGGCATAGACAGCCATGTTCAGGTCTTCGGCCTGTTTGTCCTCGACCTTGTCCCAGGCGGGAATGTCACTGAACGATTTATGTTTGTCTGCGCCGCGGGCGCTCATGGCCCACTTTTTGTCTATCAGTCCCATTCTTATCATCCGTTTGTAGCGTTCTTTGCGTATGCGGTCCCAGCCCTTCATATACTTGCCGCGGTATTTTTTGATGTCCTCGGGCAGGGCGTGCAGGGGATAATGAGGGGCGTTGTAAGCCAGGTAGAGGAAGAAGGGCTTGTCTTTGCGGCCTGCCTCATCGATAAAATCGAGAGCGTAATCCGTGAAGGCGTTTGTGGTGTAGAAGTTTTTGTCATTTGTTGTGAACGGTTCTCTATCCAGGCGGAAAGTCTTATCGGGGACAAAGAAGCTGCATGAGCCGCCGAGCATACCGAAGTACCTCTCGAAGCCGCGATCCATTGGAGTGCCGCCGACGTGCCATTTGCCTGAGGCTAAAGTTGAGTAGCCGGCCCGGCGAAGGACCTCGGCAATGGTAACGCAGTTTTTGCCCTTACCGACATCTGCTTGCTGATGGTACAGGCCTGTTAGTATGGAATGGCGTGTTGGCGCGCATTTGGCGCAGTTGTAGAACTGTGAAAAGCGGAGGCCTTCGGCGGCCATACGGTCCAGGTTTGGTGTCTGAATCTCTCCGCCATAACAGCCCAAATCTGAAAAGCCCAAATCGTCGGCCAAAATCAGCACTATGTTGGGCTTTTTCCTGTTGGATTCGGTCGCTGAGAGCAAATTTGGCATAGACAATGATGCCACACCCAAACCAATCGCTTTTAGAAAATCGCGACGTGAGTAATTCAATATACTCATATTTTTTTCCTCCTGCTCTTATTTGTTTCTTTTATAAAACCTTTCCCGCCGGTCGGGTATTCGCTTTTAATTCACTGTCGAATTCTCTCATCATATCCGTTAGGCGGTTGACGATTTCAGGATGGTTATCTGCAAGGTTGTTCTTTTCGCTGATGTCGGCTTTTAGGTCGTACAGTTCGATGTTCTTTTTGGTGCGGCGCAGCTTCCATCTGCCGTTTCGGACAGCTTCGAGATTGTTACCTCTATAATAGAAGTACGCCTCGTGCGGTGACTTTGCTCGGGGCCTGCCGAATATAAGAGGACGAATATCCTTACCGTCAATCACACGGTCGGATGGCACTTTAGTGCCGGCTAATTCGGCGAACGTCGGCAGCAGGTCAATTGTACCGCAGACCTCGGAGCATACCTTACCGGCGGGGATTTTGCCGGGCCAGCGCATAATGGCCGGCTCGCGCATACCACCTTCGTAGGTGGAAAATTTACCGTCGCGAAGCGGCAGAGCGCTGCCGCCGTGATGTTTTTTGCCCAGCCATGGGCCGTTATCACTGGTGAAGACCACGAGAGTGTTTTTATCCAGACCTGATTTTTTGATGGCCGCGAGAACCTGCCCGACGGAGTAGTCTATCTGCTCGATAGTTGCTTTGTATGCCTTGTGAACGTCCTCGATGAAAAATTCATCGGAGACGAACAGAGGAATATGCGGCATAGTGTGAGGCAGGTAGAGGAAGAAGGGATTATTTTTGTTTTTGCGGATGAAGGTGACTGCCTCGTCAGTATAGCGTTCGATAAGGGTTGTCTGGTCGGCCGGACGTTCGATGACTTTTTCATTACGCATCAGGGGAACGTTCCATGGGGAATAGTCTTTTTGCCGCCACGCCCGGTCAAGATTTTTATTCTTGTCCTTGACGCCGTCCATATCGTTTGAGTATGGGATACCGAAATAAGAATCAAAGCCGTTGCTGGTTGGCAGGAATTCCGGCAGGTGGCCCAGGTGCCATTTGCCTATACAGGCGCACGAATAGCCGCGGGCCTTGAGGGAGTCGGCGATGGTGATTTCTTTGGGATTCAAGCCGATATTGTCCCCTGGAAACAGCACTTTCGTTATGCCGACGCGGGGAGGATAGCAGCCTGTAAGTAAAGCCGCACGAGACGGTGAACAGATCGAAGCGGCCGAATAAAAATCCGTGAACTTCATCCCCTCGGAGGCCATGCGGTCAAGATTCGGTGTATTTATATGCGGCGAACCGAAACAACCGACGTCCTGGTAGCCCTGGTCGTCGGCGAAGATGATTATGAAATTCGGTTTTTCCGCAGAGACTTTGCCGGCTGAGCGTTGGTAGCCGTTTGCACAGCCCGGTATTGCTAAAGATGCCGCGGCCAAGCCAAATGACTTTAAGAAATTACGACGTGAGTAATTCAATATGCTCATATTGTTTCCTCCGGTTTTGTTAAGTTTTTCGTCCTTTGCAATTTTGCTCGCATTTTATTTGGCTGATACGTTTATATCAATCAAATTATTTTCGCCCCGACTTCGGTGCGCCATTTTGCCAAAAGTTTTTGTAGTTCAGCTACTTTGTCGGGCAGTTCCGAAGCCAGGTTGTGCTGCTCTGAGAGATCGTCGGTGAGATTGTAAAGTTCGACCTGACCGGTATCGAAAAACTCGATGAGTTTGAATTTACCTTTGCGAATCGCTCCTGCCGAGTGTCCACCGAGGAAATGGGGCTTTTCAAGGGGATAGTGCCAGTAGAATGTGTCTCGCCCGAGTTCGGCTTTCGGATTTTTCAGTAAAGGCAGGATGGAAACACCGTCAAGTTGCTGAGATTGATCGGCCCTGCTTCCGGTGAGCTGGAGGAACGTTGGATAGAAATCAATATTACTTGTCGGTTTATTGCATAGCCCGCCCGGTTTAATAATCTTTGGCCAGCGAACAATCAGCGGCTCGCGAATACCGCCTTCGTAAAGTGTGGACTTGCCGGCCCGCAATGGAGCGTTGGAAGTTACGCGGTCCTCGCCGCCGTTGTCACCGGTGAAAATCAAAACTGTATTGTCTGCTATCCCCAATTCATCGAGCTTGTCCATAATCATCCCGAGGCCTTCGTCGATGCTCTCAAGCTGCGCGGCCAGATGCGGGTTGTTCAGCCTGGCCCTGTTTCCTTTGCCGGCGCCGGGTTTGTTTTCGTATTTGGTTACCAGCTCATCTTTGCCTAACAATCTGGTATGGACGGCGTAGTGACTCAAGTAGAGAAAGAACGGCGTGTCTTTGTGCCGGGCGATAAACTCTACCGCTTCAAGGTTGCAGCGGTCGATCAAATATTCTTTGCCGGGCAGACGTTTTTCGATTTCGCGGTTGAAGTGGTATGGATGAAAGTAGCTGCCGCCTCCGATGCCGCGATTTTCCGAGACTATTACTTCGTCGAAGCCCTGAAAGTTCGGGCTTACTTCTCTGGCTCCGTGGTTGGCGTAACCGGTCAAGTGCCACTTGCCTATGATGCCTGTTGTGTAGCCGGCCTGGCGGAGCATCTCGGCGATAGTGACATAATCGGTGGGAAGGTGTTTGGCGTCGTTTGGCCTCAGGTAATCGGTAATGCCGATTCTTGCCGGATATTGCCCTGTCATCAGGGCCGCCCGGTAAGGTGAACAGACCGGGGCTGCCGCATAAGCTTCGGTAAATCTCATACCCTGGCTCGCCAGTTTATCGAGGTTGGGAGTTTCGTTGAACTTATTGCCGTAGCAGCCCAGCTCGGCCCAGCCAAGGTCATCGGCCAGGATGAAAATGATGTTCGGTTTTTCGCCGGAGTTCAGTTGGGTGATGCCCGCGCAGCCGTGTGCAACAAGTGTGGTTGCGCCCAGAGACAATGCTTTTAGAAAGTTACGACGTGAGAAATTCAATGTTTTCATACTTGTTTCCTCTCGTTCTTTTTTGGGTTTTTTGGCATATCGGTTATTCGCAGTTGAAGGATTTTTCGAGTGGCCCCGGTAACTTTGGCATTCTCGGACGTTCGAATCGGCCAAAGCCAGATTATCTTTTCGCTGTCAGCGATGATAAGAAGTTTTTTTCGCAGGTGCTGCGAAACCCGCGCGGCGGTAAGGAACTTGCCCACCTTTTTCCCTTCGTCCAGACCCAAAGGAACAAACCTGTCACCTGCTTTACGAAGACGGATAAGCAACGGAGGTTTTATTTTATTAAAGTCAAACCATTCGATGAAATTGTTTTTTTCCGCCTTGAATTTCTGAAAATTCTGTTTATCAGCTTCAAAAATGTTTGCATCTATCCTATACCTGTCAAACCTTGTTTTTCCCGGAATGTCCAGTTTGATACTTTTGTCAATAAGCTCGTTGGAATGAGAATTTTTTTCAGGCGGCGAAAAGATTATTTTCCCATATTCGGCGGCAGCCACACATTCGCCCGGCAAATCTATTTTTCTGCCGCCGGTGTTTTGCCGGGCTAATTGTAATAATTTTTCATAGTGATATTGTGTTAAATTTCTCTCACCGCAGCCAAGAGCCGTCAAGCCCCGCCGAAGAAGCTCGACTATCACCGGTTGCGGCTGAGCCAAAAGCATTGTTACGTCCAGTGTTACCTTTTCGCCTTCGCAATCAGCGGCTTTCGGCCAAACCTCATCCGCACTACGGCAAATCAGCTTATAGAACCCGCGGGCGCATTCGGACAGCT
>CAZWME010000114.1:0-9781 GCA_964634515.1 uncultured Pirellulales bacterium
CTCTGGGCCACTTTATTGATTTCGCCGACCTGACCCCGAATCACAATCACCTCCAGACAATCGTGCTCATCCAGATGAACGTGCAGAGAGGAAATGACCTGAAGGGAAGATGCCCGACTGTGCGAATGCTGCAGACCGATCAGCTTGTCCGTCAGCTTTGTCGAATGATGGTCGTAAACCAGAAATACGGCAGCTACTCCTTTGGCCTTTGGGTCGCCCAGCCGCTCTTCACTCAGCTCCCGGCGTACAAGGTCGCGCAACGCCTCCGACCGGCTCTGATAGCCCCGTTTACCGATAAGATCATCAAACTTCGAAAGCAGCTCTTTATCAAGCGAGACACCGATACGTTCAAGCTGCGACATCTTGTTCATATCACCTCAAGCCGACGAAGAATAGTCTTTGTCCAGCGCCCGCTGCGAAGCTGTGAACAGATAAGCAATAACAGTATCAACAGCCAGAAACCACAGAAACGCAGATAGAAAAAGATAACGTTGAATATGTCGCCTGTTCCAGCAGAAGTCCACTTCACCAGCTCACTGGGAGTATATATCGCGCCGATAACTATACCATCAAAGATTCTCTGCCAGGGCAGCAGAAGAAGAAGCATAAGAAGCGACAGGAAAAATGCCCGGCATATGTGGTTTATTCCACCAAGCCTGCCTACCAGCGAAATCTTCATAGCCATAAGTACCGTCAGACAGTAAAGCATCCCGGTCAGGATAAGTATGGCGTTAACAATCCGGATACCCATCGCTAAATGTTTGAATGTTACTCCAAAAAAAGATTTCTCCATTTCCGCCGTATCCGGCTCGCTTTCATCCCCAGCCAATGCTGCATCTGCTTCGTTAGCATCCTGAACAGTCTGGTCCACACCCCCAGCTACACTGCCCTGGATCATGCCTGGATACTCTCCGCGAATGTAACCCATATTCACAACCCAAAAGGATGCCTGCAGCAGCAGAAGACATATAAGTACAATGACAAAAAAGAAATTTTTCCATCCCCTGAACACACCAATTGCTTCAAGACAATCGGTAGTATCCAACAAACTGTTCGGACCGGTCTGGTTCTCGTTCATTTTTTACTCTCCTATCCAAATTTCGTTTTATTTAAACCAAAACTGCATGACGCACCCAAACAAATCTGGGAGTGCTGGAAAAAAGCCTTTTTGCCTCTTATTTCCTCACAATAGTGCCATATACTCTGCGAACGCCGACAAGCACCGGCTATCCGCCAGTCATTATGCTTTATTTCCGCCATAAGTGCAAGAAATTTATCTCAAACTCGAAAAAACACACCGCCCGGCCTCAACCGGCCCAGTTAATCTGCATTCGGTTTTCAGTGCGTTATTCTGTCGGAAAATCTTCCAATAAGCCGATTATATCGATTGGAATCGGCTTAAAACCGGCTTTATAGGCTTTGGAATTGTCCTTAAGCTGAAAGTTCATATTAGCCTTATCAATAAAACCCGGCTCTTTATCTATTAGATTATTCTCCCAAATAACGATATTTTCGTTAACGCCGTGCAGTTCCAGCCACTTGCCTCCCGAGCAAATGTTCCGCCGTACAATATTACCCTTCGGCGAAGCCGGCTCATCTTCCAATATATTCACAAGCCTGGGATAGCGCTTCCGCCATAGCTCAGACATATACGGCATAGCCTTCAATCTCTCTGTCATGGTAGTACCCACATGGTATCCGGCCCAGGTCATAGCACGCGCGTCGATGTGCAGGGCCGGCCGGCAGTCCACGAAAATATTGTTCTCAACAAGGCAGTCGCGCCCGCCCCCGATAAAGGCAGCTCTCGTAACCCGGTAAAAAACATTACCGTAAATTTTCGTGCCGCAGAACATATCATCCAGATAGACGCCTACACAACCTCGGTCTCTGAAACCGGTGATTTCATGAAGGTAATTGTAGCGGATAACGGTCCCGCGCATAGTCCAGTCCCGTCCGGCGTAGATAGCACCGGCATCGTTCGATTCCAAACAGACGTTGTGGATTTCGTTGAACTCAATAACGTGGTCGTTGCCGCTGAACATAACAGCCATGTGCGGGGCGGTATGGATAAGATTATGCGTCGCATTGTTTCCGACTCCTGCAAGCGAGATTGCGGGTGTGTACATACGCTGCCATCGACCGTAGTGGTAAATGTGGTTATTCTCAGCAAAATGTCCGCCGGCAGTTAGTGCCTGCCGCTTGCCACCTCGCAGACTAACACCCCCGCTGCCGGTCGCGTAGATTTCACAAGCCAGAACTCCGTTATTGCTGCCGCCTCCGACCTGTACGGCTGTGCCTCCGAGGTTTCGCAATACGCAACCGGCGATTTGTGTGTTTTTGCAATTGCTCATTATGACTGCCGTACCGCGGACCGCCTCGAAAATCACACCTTTAATAACAACATGCGAAACGCCCGACATTTCCACAAGTGTGTTCAGTACAGAAACAACTGCATGGCCTTTTTTTATTGGTTCAGGCGGCCAGAAGTAAAGAATACCCGTTTGCCTGTCAAGGTACCACTCGCCGGGCGTATCAAGCTCAGCCAGAATATTCAGCCCGTAGAACCACTGGCCGATACGATAACCGTAGTTGTGGTAAGGCGGCGCCACGGAAATGATACTTTTATCGGTATCGATTGATTCGACCTGCTGACGTTCATCGGACCAGTCCCAGAACCAATAGCCATGCAACCACACATCGTTTTCCCCGGTCCAGCGTTTAGGTCTGTCACCTTCGTACATGAACTTGCCGGTCTTACTGCCCTTTGTACCCCTGACGTTTACAGTGCCCGGTTCAACAAGGCCGGTGATTTTCACAAATCCCTCATTCGGCCACCGCGCCAAGGTCATCGGCTTATCATTAAAGAAAAGCTCCAGGCCGGTCGAATGGGCAGGGCCGCCGAATCTTTTCGGTGAGACCTGACCGAAGTCTGTAATCCTCTGCGCTCTCAGGTCGGTTTGTAATATCTTGTTCCGACACTTTTGGTCAATTCTTCTAAGAATGGCTGGGTCGGTAATCGGCTTAAATCCGCCAATCTGTTTACCACCTATCAGACGGACCTTCTCTTTGTTATACGCTCGGTAAACAATCGGAGAACTTTCTGTGCCGCTGTCTCTGGTCGCCAGCTTAAAACTTTCCCTCAGAGGATAAACACCACCTCGAATGTGGACTGTAATACCGCCTTCGGGCAAAACGCCAGCTTCTTTAAGTTCCCGGATTGCATCGCGGGCCCTTGCAAGAGTCGCAAATGGTTTGTTCAGGCTCCCCGAGGCCGAATCATCACCCGACGGCGAAACGTAGAAATCTTCTTTAGCAGTTGCAACCTGCAAAAACAATCCCGAAAAAAATAAAACTAAAATAACTCTGTAAATCCCTTTACACATCTGTTGGCCCTCCAACTAATTGCTCTTAATGCGGTAAATAGTAAATGTCTATCAACAATCAATCGGCAATTATATCCTGCGGGCCGGGATTTGCCAAGAACCGGATGACAAAAATACCGTATCTTGATAGTAACGAGCAGCTCAGAAAGAAAGCCTTTTTATGATGCGTTTTACAAGGAACCGCTGGCTAAAGACAAATTAATCAGTATCCTTGACAGTATGATAAGACTTCGGTTAAACTTTTGGCCGGAAAAACGAAGATAATAAATCCTGAAAGGACCGAAAAATGAAAGTAGAAAAAATAGCGGAATTACTGGGCAAAGACAGCGAATATCTTCTCGGTTTTCAAACGCCGAAAATTAACAAGGAAAAGCTTCATGTCCCGGGCCCTGACTGGATTGAAAGGATCTTCGTACCGTCAGACAGGCCGAATACCACCCTGCGAAATATGCAGCTTCTGTTCAATACGGGCAGGCTCGCCGGTACAGGCTATCTTTCGATACTGCCCGTGGACCAGGGTATCGAGCATTCCGCAGGGGCCTCCTTTTCTCCCAACCCAATTTATTTCGACGGAGAAAATATCGTCAAGCTGGCTATTGAAGCCGGCTGTAATGCCGTGGCCTCAACCGTGGGAGTTCTCGGGAGTGTTTCGAGAAGATACTCACACAAGATACCATTCATAGTCAAGCTCAACCATAATGAGCTTTTAAGCTACCCGAACAAGTTCGACCAGGTACTTTTCGCCAGCGTCAGGCAAGCCTTTGATATGGGGGCCGTTGCGGTCGGAGCTACTGTGTATTTCGGTTCGGCCGAGAGCACCCGCCAGATCAAAGAAATCAGCGAGGTCTTTCATCAAGCCCATGAGCTCGGTATGGTTACGATTTTATGGTGCTATCTGCGCAACAAGGCATTCAAAATCGATGAAGTGGATTATCACCTCAGCTCCGACATGACCGGACAGGCCAACCACCTCGGAGCGACAATGCAGGCCGACATAATCAAACAGAAGCTGCCTGTCAACGACGGCGGCTATAAGGCCCTGAACAAGCAAAGCAGCTTTGGAAAGTTCAGCGAGAAAATGTACACCCAGCTCAATTCGGAACACCCGATTGATTTGACCAGATATCAGGTGGTGAACAACTACATGGGCAGGATAGGATTAATTAATTCCGGCGGAGCTTCCGGAGATAACGACCTTGCCCAGGTTGTAAAAACAGCCGTGATTAACAAAAGGGCCGGGGGAATGGGACTAATAACAGGCAGAAAAGCCTTCCAGAAACCAATGAAAGAGGGCATCGAAATTTTTCATGCCGTTCAGGATGTTTACCTGTGCAAGGATGTGGCAGTGGTATGAAATCCGTTAGAGCCTTTTCCTTTCGCACCATTAGAAGTAAGTAGCCAAATCTGTTGCAAATACGAGGTCAAATTCTAACGGGATTAATTTCTCACGTTTTATTCACGGGAAAGTTTGGTATTATAGGAGAACCAACGTAAAGGAGTGAAAGAAAATAGGTAGTAAGAAATCTCTGCGATGATTGGGTTTTCCTGTACAAAATGTGGTCATACATTCAGTGTTCAAGACGAGTACGAAGGCCAGCGGATTAAGTGCCCCAGGTGCGACTGTATCGGCCTTGTAGTTGACGATTCCGGCAGGATAAAAATCGTCTGCCAAAACTGCGGCAATGAAAACAATGTCCCCGAAACTCTCGACGGCCAGGAAATACAATGCCCGAAATGTAATAATACGGTCGTCCCCGCCTCTGGCAAAAAAGAACATGCCGACAAAGCCGATGATGCCTATCAAGAAACAAAACCTAAAACACCCAAAAAGTCGGAGATATCAGAACTCGGCCTAATAATTATCATTTGCATTATTGCCGCGGTCATTGTGATAGGACTCATAATTATTGCAGCCATTCGTAGTGGAAATTGAGTTTTGAAGCAGCTTCTAACCACTTATCTTCTGGAAACTTTTTTTAGCCGCTTCAATGGTCTTTTCAATGTCAGAGCTGCTGTGTGCCAAAGAAACAAACATCGCCTCATAAGCACTCGGAGCAAGATAAATCCCGCAGGCCAGCATCGAAGAAAAGAATTTCTTGAACCGTTTGATATCGGTTGACTGAACATCGGCAAAGTTTTGTATTTTCTTGTCGGTGAAGAAACAGCTCATAATCGAGCCGACTCGATTAAGAGTAACATCAACGCCGGCCTCTTTAGCGGAATCGGCAAGACCGGCCTCTAACATGGCCGCGGATGATTCCAGCTTTTCATAAGTGCCCTTCTGCGCAAGTATATCAATTGTCGCTATTGCAGCCGCCGTGGCCAACGGATTGCCCGAAAGTGTCCCTGCCTGATAGACCGGCCCGACAGGAGCGAGCACGTCCATAATATCGGCCCGGCCTCCGAAAGCCCCTACCGGCAGTCCACCGCCTATGATTTTACCCAGACAGGTCATATCCGCCTTAACGCCGAAAAGCTGCTGCGCCCCGCCGAGAGCCACTCGAAAACCGGTTATCACCTCGTCGAATATCAAAAGCGACTCTTCCTTATCGCACAAATCCCGGAGCGTCCGAAGGTATCCATCCACCGGCGGCACGACACCCATATTGGCAGCAACCGGCTCAACCAGGACCGCCGCGATTTTGCCCTTATAGACCTCGAATGCTTTTGTTACCGCCTCAATATCATTATAATCGATGATAACAGTTAGCTTCGCGATAGAATCCGGCACGCCGGGACTGGAGGCGATTGCGCCTTCGGCAAAACCCGAACCGGCTGCAACCAGCAACGAATCGCTGTGCCCATGATAGCAGCCGACCATCTTTATTATCAGGTCCCTTCTGGTATAGCCGCGTGCCAGCCGGATAGCACTCATGACCGCCTCCGTGCCGCTGCTTACAAGACGAACCTTCTCGATAGAATCGAAGGCGCCGATTATTTTTCCTGCCAGCACAGTCTCGGCCAATGTTGGGGCGCCGAAAGACGTGCCCTTCTGGGCTGCGGCCATAACAACCTTCAAAACCTCCGGATGGGCATGCCCGACTATCATCGGCCCCCACGAGCCGACGTAATCGATATATTCATTGCCGTCTATATCGCGGATTTTCGCTCCGGTTGCACTTTCAATAAAGAGAGGGGCTTCGTCCACCCCGCCGAACGCACGAACGGGAGAATTAACGCCGCCGGGCAGACATTCACAAGCGTCTGAAAACGCTGTATGTGATTTATTGTATTTATTTTGATTGTCCATAATGCTTTGCAATAATAATAGTATCAGTAGCAAAATTCAAAATATTTGTATAAACTGCTGTCAAAACGGTTTTTAGCAATCATCGGTAAGCTATTTTTCTTGCATTGTCTTCTTTGTTTGTTAAACTGACGAAGTTTTATAAAATTTATTTGGAGTATAATATATGAGTTTGGTCAGGTGGTTCAGGAAAAACAACACCAAAGTGATGGCCGTGGTGGTCATCGTGATAATGTTTGGCTTTATCGGCGGCGGCACCCTGCTTCAGCAGATTAGCCGAAGAGCAACAGGTCTGCACGAAACAATAGCTTACTTTGAGGACAACAGGAAAATAACGCATCAAAGCTTATCCAATGCGCGGCGCGAGCTGGACATACTCAGGGCACTTCAGGCTGACACCCTGCTGCAAAACCAGGACCTGCGTGGAATACTTCTTGGCGAGCTGCTGTTTACCGAGCAGCGGACCAGCCCGGCACTTCTTAACCATATCAAGCAAACCATCAGACAATACCAGTACAGAATCAGCGACAAACAAATCAATGACATATACAGGCGCTCGGTGCCGTCCAGCATATACTGGATGCTGCTTAAAAACGAAGCGAAGCTCGCGGGCATCATGGTCTCGAATGAGCAGGCCGGCGAGATTCTCGGAAAAGTATTACCGCAGAGGTATAGGGGTGGGAAATACTCGCAGATAATGCAGGATATAATGAACCGGTACGGCCTGCCCGAGCAGCGGCTGCTGGAAATATTCAGCGAATTACTGGCAACAATGCAATATGCCCAGATGATTTGCTCTAATGAAGATGTTACAAGCTCACAGATAACTCAGGCCGTCGCCATCGAGCGGGAAAGTATTAGCGTCGAGGTGGTGGAATTCGAATCATCAGTATTCAATTCGACCGTCGCCGACCCGACACCGGACGCCGAGCAGGCACATTTCGACAAATACAAGAAATTCGTCGCCGGCCAGGTAAGCGACGAAAATCCCTGCGGCTTCGGGTACAGGCTGCCGGACAGAGTGCAGCTTGAATACATAGCCGTCAGGCTCGATGATGTTGCTCCTCTGATAAGTGCGCCCACCAACCAGGAAAAGGAAGATTATTACAACAGGAACAGACTGAAACCGTTGACCGCAGGCGGATTCACCGAGCAGGTGCAGACCGACCCGAACGACCCTAACTCACCGATGAAAAATAAAACTAAAAGCTATGCCGAGGTCATAGATGATATTTCAAAAAAGCTCCTGAAAAACAAAATAAACGCAGAAGCAAACAGAATACTCCAGGAGGTCAAAATAAATACCGACCCGGCTTTGGATGATATAGACACAGATCCTGCCAAACTAACAACCGAAAAGCTTAAGGATATGGCCGGCGACTATGGAACAACCGCCGAACAATTAGGCAAACAGTACAACCTGAAGATATATACAGGCAAAACCGGGTTGCTAAGCCCCGAAAATATACAAATGAACGAATATCTTGCAAGGCTGTATTTGGAGGGCTACGGTAAAAATCCGGTCTCATTGTCCCAGATTGTCTTTGCCGTTGATGATTTAACCGCCAGCGAGCTTGGGCCATTTGATGTGGCCAGGCCCTTAATATACCAGAATATCGGGCCGTTAAAAGACCTTCTGGGCTCGCCATGGACCGGTCTTATGGATACCACCGGACAAATAATGGCCCTTGTTCGGGTAATAAAAACCGCCAAAGCCGCCGAGCCGCAAAGCATCGACCAGACCTTTAGCACAAAATCGTTTACTCTCGAGACGGACACCAAAGACGATGCGGAAGATGTCTATTCGGTAAGAGAAAAAGTTACTGAAGACTTAAAGAAACACGCTGCAATGGAAATCGCAAAAAACAAGGCCAAAGAATTTATCTCCCTGGCGGCTAAGGACGGCTGGGACAGCACAATCGATAAATTTAATGAGTTGTACGGCAAGGAAACCAACAACGACCCGAACGACCCTAACGCATCCGAAATCATTACCGATCCGTTCAAACTGCAGAATCTTGCCGGCATGAGAAGAATATCAAAAGCCACAATACAAACTCTGGCTGCGCATAGCGCGGGCAACCCGGCGGCGCCGCTCTTCCTGAATGGGCGTAAGAAACAGCAGCAATTCATAGAGAAACTCTATTCACTCGTGCCGCAGGATAGCAACTCCGTTGACACCGTCCCCCTGCTGATGGAGTTCAAGCCGGACATGAGCTTCTATTGTATTAAAAATCTTTCAGTTCAACGTATCAGCCTCGAAGAGTACGAAAAAATCAAAGCGATGCGATTACAAAGAGAAGATTATATTCAATCCGAAAGTATGGTGGCCGTACATTTTAATCCCGAAAACATCTTAAA
This sequence comes from uncultured Pirellulales bacterium, assembly GCA_964634515.1. Classification (GTDB taxonomy): domain Bacteria; phylum Planctomycetota; class Phycisphaerae; order Sedimentisphaerales; family Anaerobacaceae; genus NIOZ-UU13. Next base: position 8,992 of record CAZWME010000114.1, read on the forward strand.
GCGCATGAACTTCAAACCGGCCAAAACCGAAGAATCCGAAGATGAAAACAAACCCGAAAAATCGGAGGCGGCATCGTGACCAAATCGAGCTCGAAAGAAAACCATACCATCTTCCTGCTGACCGTCGGATTGCTCGCCTGGCTTATACCGGGGGCCGGACACCTGATGATAAAAGAAAATAAACGCGCGACCATCATATTCGTAACTATTATCCTGACATTCTGTGCAGGCTTATATGTCGGCTCAATAGGAATTATTAATCCCAGTGGTGCAAAGCCCTGGTACGTGGCACAAATTATGAATTCGCCGATAGTGGCGGCCCTGGGGTATCTGGCCAAAACGGGAGACTATGCCGTCTTTGGAAAACCGAACGAAATAGGACAGATATATACCAGCATCGCGGGCTTGCTTAACCTTTTGTGCATTGTCAACGCCGTTTATCTGGCTCATCTGTGCAAAATAGAAACCGTCGGAGACTCAAAATGTCTATAACAGACGCTCTCGTAATGGCGACCTTTACTGTGCCGGAAAAAATCACCACAGACCCGCAATCTCTGCTCTGGCTGCTGCCTTTGGTCGCAGCGATAGCAATTGTCTATAAAGCCACAAAGCTGCCGGAAATTAAATTCGCCAACTTCGTCAAAGAATCTGTGCTCCTGTTCGGCTCAATCGTTGTTTTTATGTTCGTAACCGCATTAGTCCTGTATTGCATCGCGTGGCTGATTACAGAGTAGCTCCCCGCAAAAAAAGCTCATGCGCTTTTCAATGCAGGCAGCCATCCGGTGGATGC
>CAZWME010000115.1:0-9759 GCA_964634515.1 uncultured Pirellulales bacterium
CCTCCCCCTCTATAACGAACTTGATGTTAACAGGAAGGTCAGTTCCAGTTTCCTCGAATGCCTTCAGAACCCATATTCGTGATGTGGCATCACCTTTATTGTCGGCAACGCCCCGACCCCAGAGCCGATAATCCCTGAGTTCTGGCTCAAAGGGTGGTGAATCCCACAAGCTAAAAGGTTCAGCAGGTTGGACATCATAGTGGTCATAGAACATGAGAGTTCGTTTTGCTCCTGCATCTTTCCATCCAGTAACAACAGGTGCGCCTCCTGTAATAGGATGCTGTTTTGTTTCAAGACCAGAATCCTGGAGCATTTTCTCCACAATGTCAGCAGTTTCTTGTAGATGTTCGCCCTTTGCTGCCACTGTAGGAATGTGTACCAGTTTCTTGAGTGCATCAATAGCATCTTCAAGCTGTTTTGTAATGTCAACTTTTTCATTTTCTCCAGCATCCATTAAAGCTTTGGCCTGTTTATATGCCGCCGCGGCAAGACAATGCTGAGCCCGGTGATAGGCCGGTGAGTCTGATTCAATAGTCTTGAGAATTTTTTGTGAAGGACCATATCGACCTTCCTGGAATAGTAAATATCCCTTGTACCAAGGTATCATTTCAACTTCTGAATTCTCAGGGAAGTTCTTTTCAGCGTTCTCAAGAAACTGCAGGAATAATTCTGTATCGATTTTGGGATCGGACTTGAGGCCTTGAAGTCCGCTTTTGATGGCCCAACTACATACTTTGACCGCCCGACTATCGTTCGGATGATTTTCCAGGAATTCTTTGGCTGCGAGGTAAGCCTGCCCCCAGTTGTTTAGTCTCAAACAAGCAACACATTTTATATAACGGAGTTTGGCACACAACTGTTCCTCTACAGTTGCTTCTTTGAGACCCGTTTCGACATAATCGACAGCTTCTTTGAAATTCCTGGCGTTGAGGTTTTTCTCTGCTTCATTTAAGTACCAATATGGAGTTTTAATGCCGATTTTGTCAAGCTCTCCGGACAACTTTTTACACCAATTTACTCCATAAGGTCTGATTAAATCACAGAGCTCGTTGAGGCGGGGACGAAGCGGTTCACCGTTGTCAATAAGCGCTCCGAGGCTGCGAATCCGTAGAATTGTCATTTCCAATTCCGTCGCATCAAGTTTTGTAATCTCCGGTAATGTGTCAAAGTACCGTTTTGCAGAATCTTCTGCCATTTTGTGGTTATCAGTTTTCTGATAGGCCTTCATGCGCAAGAGCGTTGTCCGTTTGTATATGTCTTTGATTTCTTCTTTGTCATTTGATTTGATATTTTCTAGTATGAATTTTTTCGGGTCAAGAAGCTCCAGGATTTCGGAGTAGTCTTCCAGTTCGTAAAAGCACTGAGCCTGGCATATTAAACAATCGGCAATTAAAGGCTTGTTCGGATCACCTTTCCCGGTAAACTCACGAAATTTTTCAAGAGCACTATTGAAACGGTTTTCACGAACTGTTCGTTGATCCGAGGCGTCAGCCAAGTAATATTCTGTCCATGCCCACTTGTACTTGGCAAGTATTATGTCTCTCTCAATTGCCAGTAACCTCTTGCTATCCGACGGTAGATTCTTGCGTCTTTTCCTGCTTTGGTCGGATCTTTCTTCACATTTTTGGATAATTCTTTTATAATCATCAGAAGCAAGCCGCAGCCTATTATAGCCCTTATCAAGTATATTTATGTCCCTGAGGTTTTGCCCCCATACAATATAAATACGTCCGCTTGTTTGTTTTATATGAGCATTAATAAAGCCACGTTCAATTTCGTCCATATTTCTTGGCTTGTTAATCCATTTGTCAGCTTCGTCAAGTTTCTCTTCGACAACGTCCATTGTTTTTGCAGACATAGCTTCATTGAGAAGGTTGATGATCCTTTTTGATATTGTTGCTGCCGAGGTTACCTGACATGTGATTATCACAAGTAACAGGCTAAAACAGAACTTGCTGTTCCCAAAGGAAATTCTCATATCTGCCCTCCCTTTGCCGAAAAAGCTACTTGTCGCAAATCAGCTTTATAGCAGGCATCAAGTGCCCTCACCATAGATCCGAATGGAACAGTTCCCTGCCCTTCGATAATGACACGCATATCATCGATAGCGCGCCATTCCTCAAGTTTCTTAACGAGGTTTTTGAATTCCGATTCCCTGAAAATCTCATTCTCACATGTTATCAACACATCGCCGGAAGCACTACACTGTAAGCTGATACGAATGGGAGGAAGTTCTATTGTCTCCTGTTTTGTGGCTGAGCCGACCTGGGATAATTGAGTGGTAAGTTTGTCCTCAATTTGAGTAAAAGATGAAGTACACATGAAGAATATAAGCAGCAGAAATACAACATCGACCATCGATGCCATATTAAGCTGTGGAGGAATGGGATTTTGTTTTTGCCGTGTAAGTAACATGGCCATTCACTCCTGCTGCCGTGGATCGGTCTTGCCAGGCTCAGTCACTGCCACACTGATCCGGCTGATTCCATTACTTGTACACATTTGCATGATCTCGGATATTTTTGTCCAGTTCGTTGCGCGGTCACCACGAAGTAGAATAGACACGTCGTCCCTGTCCGAACGGCCTTTTTCGTTTATCAGCATTTGTTGTAACGAATCGATACTGTGATTTTTTCCCAAAGCCAGGATACGCCCATCTTTGCGAACATTGACGATTATGCGACTATGCTCTTGCGCTTCCGGTTTCTGGCCCTCTTCGGCCTCCGGTAACGACAGAGGTTCGACCTGTAATTGTGTGATGTGTGAAACGGTCAGGAAGAAGATGATCAATAAAAACACAACATCGATCAAAGGAGCAATGTTAATTTCACATCCGTATTCATGCTTTCTTTTGCGAAGGCGCATGTGTAAATCCCTGTATTATTTCGTGCCGCTACGAAAATGACCCATCAGTTTCTCGACGACGGTCTCTGATTCAGCAACGAAACTGTCGATCTGTTTACGGAAAAAAGCAACGAAAAACATAGTTGGAATTGCAACAATCAATCCCATGCAGGTAGTCACAAGGGCCATAGAAATCCCACCAGCAAGTTCTGATGGATTTGCGGCGCCTTCCGCTCCTGCTATTGTATTGAATGAGGAAATCATCCCTGTTACTGTTCCAAGCAGGCCGAGCATTGGGCTAGTGGTTGCTATGAATGATAAATATTCAAGCTTACGGTATAACTTTGACACCTCTCGTTCGCTCACTTCCTGCATTGCATTCTGCATATCGAAGAAGCCAAACATGGCTCCCACCTGGTTCAGACCCGCCCCTACGACTTGAGCCAGGAAAGAACCGTCCTCGGTACATACCTCCTGTGCTCGTCCATATCGTTTTGCCTTTATGTATTTTCCAAGACTCTCTATCAAATCTTCAGGCACCATCCTATCCCGACGGATCGATATAAAGTTCTGTACAGCCAGAGCTACGGCAACAAGGGACGCCAGAATAATCACAAAACCTATAAATCCTCCTGCCGCAATTGTGCCCCAGAGCGACATTTGATAAGGCTCTTCTTCAGTAGTTGACTCATCGGAAGCTGATTGGGCAAGGGTGGTGTTTATACAGAAGGTTAGAGCGCAAATAATCATTATCAAAACGAAACATTTTTTCCTGACTACTTTGAAACTTATGTTACTAATCATTTTCAGCGCTCCCTGTTTTTATATTTTGCTTTCTTAAACACGAATAATGACTTAGATCTAAATGTTATGGATAAACTGTACACTTTCCACCGTGGTTTTTTGCGATCATATCCAGATCCAATCTTCCCTGCCCAGAATTATAGTATGCGATAGTATGGATTTTCACTCCAACATACATATTCGCATTATTGATAGTATTTATTGCACTTATACGATCGTTGAATTCGCCGTCAGAAAGTAACCACACCGCGTCAGGTCTCAACTGCAGAGCAATAACCATGGCTTCGTTCGGTCTGGTACCACCTCCGGCCCCAATGCTTTCTATCCAAGCTTGGGCTAATTCTTTGTTCTCATCGGTTGCCTCTACAAGATTAGGCGTTGGCAACATAGGATTGAATCCCGAGCTATAAAAGATGATAAAGAACCTTTGCCTTAACGTTAGGTCCTTAATCGACCTTATTAATTCTTCCTTGGCAGCCTGCATTTTACGACCCCTCATACTGCCCGAGCAGTCGACAACATAAACAAAATTTCGTCCACGAACACGACTGTTGAAAAAGGTTCCGAATCCCCCTCGGCCGCCACGTCCGGTTCCAACTCCTGCCCCTCCGCCACTTCCACCTAATCCCAGATCGCCCCAGCCGCCCAACGGCACATCCATTCCGCCTCCCCCTGATGAAAGGCCACCCAAATTACCTTCCATCGGTTCTGTTGAATCGTTGAGTTCCGGTGCAATGCTGGTCAATTCGTCTACACCCGATGTCAGCGAATCACTTGCAATATCTTCGATCGAGTCATCCCCTTCTAAATCGATGGGTGATGGCACCGTTAATTCAGGTGCAGGAGTTTCGGGGGATGTTAGGTCAACATCACTATACTCAGGTAATCCGGGATCTTCGATGACTATTCTAACGTCCCTTTCTTTACTACCAGTACCTAAGCCGGTTTGCCAAGTGATCCCGGTGAAACTCAGTAAAAGAAAGATGTGTAAAACGATTGAAGTTGTCCATCCTGCTATTGGAGAAAGACGATCCTTCCGACTGAATTCAGCAAACTGATATTCCTGTACAGGATTCAGAACAATAGGTTGCTCACAGGCCGGACAACGAGCTTTCTTTCCTGAATACTTAGCTTTGAATCTTATTTTTTTATTACAGTGGGGGCAGACACAGATTTGTCTAACATCTTCATCTGTCACCTGCTTACTGCCTACACGCAAACCGTTCTTTTCTTTGCTCGATGCCATATACGAATGCTCAACTCCCTGTTTATTTCCGGGCCTCCTTTTTATGCTATGCATTTTCTTTATCATATCAGAAATATCGAGCTTGTGCTACTTAAAAATCCTCTTTGAATGCTCGAATCCTGAAATACGACCACCAAGAACCAGCCATTTAAATTTTTTGCGTCATTACTGATATTGATATCCATCCTATGTAAGATATCAAATTTGAATTGGAGTTGCCACCTATTGTTAATCTGATATTTGGTCATCTTCATTCTGAGTCGATTCCAAATGATTTGAATAATTTTCTTTTCTAAGTACTGCTGCTTTCTCAAATGGTATAAGTTGTTATTCGGCTATCTCATTGGCCTGCTGTCTCCATCAGCATCTAAGCCTGTTGTCCTGATAATGTATTCGTTCTCAGCTATAGCTATTGTATAGTGAGCAGATGAGGCATTTTCATTGATAACTGCAATTGCGTAATAGCCCGTAGAATCTGCCGTAAGCGATAGACTCTCATCACCACCGGAAGCTGTCTTGTTTGTCATCCAATCTTTGTAAGTGCGGCTACCCCAATTATACATCGGCTTGAAAATGTAAACAGCCAAGTCTGAGTCACCGGATGTGATATCTAATGTCAGATTGTACTCTTCGTTTTCGAATAACAATACTTCGTATACTTGAAGCACTTCATTACTTGCTATTGAGTCTGACTCTGGTACACCTATCGAAAGATCGGGGATATCCCACTCAGCTTCAATGGTACACCTGTTAGACAAACCCTTATGGATTTGAGCATATTGGGTAGTATTCTCCTTCCCGCGGCCGTTTATAACAATAAAGTCACAGACTGTACCATTGTCGTTTGATTGTGCACTCCATGGACCAGAATCAGGATGATCACCTACTCTTATATCATGATCAATAGATGATCGTATTCCAACACAGCACCAGTCTTGATTATTCAAAGTGAACGCAAATTCTTCGGGGATAGCCGAGAATGTTTCAGGTTGGTCGTTGCTTAACAAGTTAACTCCTACTACAATTGGAGTTGCTGTCTGACCATCGGAATCATTGTTACTGGTATCATGGTCAGAGATGTCCAGAATCACGCCGATCCAGTAGTTACCTCGGCCAGTGCCAATCGGGATGACGGGGGGTGTAGTTACGTCGACGGATACCCAAGATTTTGGTCCGAAACTATATGTAAAGGTATGCTCATCAATGAGAGTATCTGATGTCGAAATATTATCATTTGTTGATAAATAGACACTAACATCGACCGTCCCGCTCCATGAAGCTGATGAGTAGTTCTGGACCACGTAAGACAAAGACGACAATCGATTACCCGCCATAGCGCTCTTTGGAGAAATATAGACTTCGATGGGAACAAGGTCAGCATCTGAAGGAGTGTTGGTGCTTATAAAATGCTGGATATCCTGAAATTTGGCGCCAGTGATTCGCGGGAAATAGGTAGTCCCTAAGTACTCACTTGAAAGCACGGCATAGACATAGCGGTCTGAACTTTCGACGTGATAGGCCCCACTTCCACTTTGGCCACCATACGACCTTCTGTAGATTCCTACCTCATTACCAATCCATTTTCCCATGAACTCATTGTAATCAGTGCAGTCGAAGCTACCTTTCCAGTAGTACAAGTATCTGCCATCGTAAGGTGGCCCTGCAGGATAACTTGCATTGTGAAAAGTATTTTCCGTGTAGAACAGCGGATCGTTGTTGTAGCCATAGCCGTGCCAGCCCGTAAGAGCACCTATTGGTCTGTCGAGCTTGATTATCGCTATGTCATCATCTTCATTACTGAACCACTTCCAGCCCGTCCATGCGTAGTAGCTTATCCCAGTGGCATTCCCATAAGGATATGATTCATTTTCATAAGCCGGCACTACGACCATGTCAGTGACCCAGTTGCCACCGCTGCCTTCGTGGACACAGTGTCCCGCGGTGAGCACATGCATGGGATCTATTAAAATTCCTGATGCCACGCGGTTGGTATCTCCTTTCTTATAGTATAACTTGCAGTTGACGCACATAGGGTAAGCCTCAGCATTACTGATCTTCGAGAGGTCGGTGAAGTTTCGAAATTGATGTTCTTCCTCGATAATGCCTGTCAAGGTTCCCTCCCCACCCTTAATCCACGCTTCTGTTGGCATGTCTTGACGACTAATGTTCCAAACCATCTCCTCACCTGTGAGCACATCATATGACACGAGTTGACTATCGGCAGGGGCCATCATTAGTTCCACAGATTGCGTCCGCTCTAAGATAGGTTCAGGGATGTAAAGTTCTGGATTTTGAGGGAAACGGTTTTGCCATTTCGCTTTACCTTCATCGTTTGTTGGTAGTGCCCATATTTTGCTGCATAATGACAGCACTATCAAAATGGTTGTGAGAACTGTGCTTTTAAGTTTCATTTCGATTCTCCTACATTAAAAATATGGTTAATCAATTTGTTCATCAATTTTCGTCCTTATAGGTCTCTTTAGGAAATTAGGTGGGCCAATAAGGCGAATATTGCGTACACTAATTTTAAGCTAATGATCATTGTTCCAATTAAGGCCTTTCTTTGCTCTTCATCTCTTTCTTCGCCGTAAGTACTCTGATCTTGCGCATACGGGCGATTTTTTTTTGCTATTTTCAGCATGTTGATGTAGTGTCTTATTCTGTATGCTGTTTTTTTTCTCCATCGGGGTTGAAATAATGGCCCTGTGTGTAGATACTACTGGTCTATGTCTATCATGTTTGGCAAGCCAGAATGGACAGGCTATATATTGGAATAAGATCCTTTTCTGATAGCATAGTGTTTGGAATGGGAAAAGATGTTCCTCGATATTCTACGGTCATAGACAGTAGAGAATCCTTCCTGCTGGTATTTGCATTGCAATTTCAGGTGCTTGTAGTACAATAATGGATGCCTAACAAAAGTGCTGAAAAACCAGATAGAATGCTTGGGAGAGTTACGATCTTTTTGCTTGGTCGAGCAATGAAAAAAGCTACGTTCCGGACATGTTGATTTTATTTAGGGAGGACTTCAGTGCCGTACATTGAGGTTTGGAAAGGTGAGAAGCTCATTACTAAACGAGAAGTTGATGAGCAAAGAGCTACAAAAGGCTGCCGTGTTCGCTTAGGCTCGAAGGGACAGGTTCGTATACGCCTTGGTGAGACCAAGATCGTAGGTTCTTACCGGGTCGATTTTGTGACGGACCAAACAGGCGCATCTTCGATGGAAATGGCGGAAGGACCGGAAGATCCTGTAACGGCGGATGGGCTAAGTAAGCTTGATTTTTCTTTGCCTGGTCACAAAGCAAAAACATCGGCAGTAAATGCTACTCCGCAAATTGATGGATATAATATTCTTGAGCAGCTCGGATATGGCGGTATGGGAACTGTTTGGCGAGCAGTCCAACTCAGTACGAAGCGACAGGTTGCGTTGAAACTCCTTGGAACACACAGATTCATATCTGAGAAAGCCAAAGCTCGGTTTGAGCGTGAGGTTGCATTAGCTGCCAAGCTGACACATCCCAATATTGCAAGAATCTACGATAGCGGCCTTCATAGTGGGATATACTATTATGCTATGGAACTTGTTGAGGGGAAACATCTGGAAAAATATGTGTATGAAGATAAGCTTGATCAAAGGCAGGTGCTCATACTAATAAAGAAGATATGCAAGGTAATGGCGTTCGCACATCGTGAGGGTGTCATACATCGCGATCTCAAACCATCAAATATTATAGTGAGTAAAGATGGAGAACCACACATTCTCGATTTCGGACTCGCTAAGGCTATAGAGAAGGATTTGGATGATATAACGATATCTATCGAGGGCGAAGTTGCGGGCACACCCGGATATATGGCTCCGGAGCAGGCTGCGGGAAGAGTGGAAACAGCGAATGAACGCTGGGATGTATATAGTCTCGGAGTGATTCTTTATCAGCTTCTTACACAAAAGATGCCGCATGATATGTCTGGTAGTCCATACGACGTCTTCAAACGTAAGGTAGAGCAGGATGTTATCCCACCCCGAAATGTCGAGCCTTCTATCAATCATAACCTGGAGTGTCTTTTGCTGAAAGCATTGGCCCGTAAACCGGGGGATCGATACGTATCCATCGAGGAGTTTGCAACGGACATAAAAAACTATCTTTCATTTAAACCCCTGACTGCAGCATTGAAAACAACTCAACACGAAATCAATGCTGAGGTTACTGCGCCAGGACTCGCAGAAATAGGAAAAACTTCAACAAGTCAAAACATTGGAATTATCGCTGGTGCTGCCACTATCATGGTGATAGTTGGAATTATTGTTTTGCTGTCTCTGCTAAATAGCAATCCTGTCACTCAGAATTCAACAAGAGCTGTTTCCAAACAAATAGTCTCCAACCCAAAACAAACCTTTGAACGTTATGAAGATAAAAAGTATGGTTTTTTTTCTTGTCTTTACCCGAGTGACTGGAAGATTAACGAATTAGATGATACTCAAAATCGCCGTGTACAGTTTCTTGGCGGGGAGGCTGAGATACGTGTCAGAATAACAAAAGCCCAAGGCAAAGAAATTCAAAGTTTTGAACTCAACGAGATGTTCAAGAGTAAGGGTCGGGAAACTTTCCCAAAAGGGAAAGGAACCTTCATCAGCGACAGAAGCGTTACTGTTGCCGGCAAACCAGCGTATGAAATGCAATACCAGCAAAATCTACCACGAGCACGTTGTCGGGTTATCATGCTTTATGCTAATCGGCGATTACATGTCCTTATGTTTGCAGCCCCGTCCGTATCCCTCTTCAATAAATGGTCTGATTGCTTCGATCAGTTTCTTGCAAGCTATCTGGAATGGAGACTATATACAGATCCGAAAGGCAGGTTTGTAT
>CAZWME010000116.1:0-9731 GCA_964634515.1 uncultured Pirellulales bacterium
GACGGAGGCGTCGAGACGGATGCAGACGTGATTATTTCTTGCCGTTAACGCCCTGCGAGTAGTGCTCAGTGATAAGGGTACTCTTTTTTGGGTTGTCGGTTTTCCGGTTCTATTCGCACTGTTTTTTGGCGCTCTATATTCCGGCGCCGGCAAGGGGCCTTCCGGAATGAAAATCGCTGTGGTGGACGAGGACAAGTCTGAGTTTTCAAGCTCTTACATATCAGGGCTGGAGTCTGATGAGGCATTAATAGTAGTCCATCTGAACCGGGAGGAGGCAATTGGACAGGTCAGAAAAGGTAAAGTGTCTGCTGCTGTTATTCTAAAAGAGGGTTTTGGAGACGGATTTGAAGCTTTGTTTAACAGCGACGAACCAAAATTAGAAATAGCGTCGGACCCATCACACAGAATGCAAAGCGGCTATCTTCAGGGACTTCTTGCCAAAGCACAATTTGAGGCCCTTGGAAGTAAATTCAATGACCAAGAGTGGCTAAGGGATCAAATTAAGCTATGGAGAAATGAAGTGGAGGGCTCTAATGCGCTCGAAACCGAGCAGTCAAAGCTATTTCTAAATTTCTTTGACTCTTTTGATACTTTAATAAAGGATTCCAATGACGGGAGCTTTAGTGCAGGCTTCGAAGGAGACATAATAAACTTTGGCAAATTGGATGTTAGCCGAGAATATGAAGGTCCTATTGCACCGTTTCAGATAACATTTCCGCAGGTTCTGCTCTGGGGCTTTCTTATGTGTGCATCGACATTTGCAATTTCGATTGTGAAAGAGCGAACGGACGGCACTTTTGACCGTTTGCGGATCGGCCCGCTTGGATATGCTCATATTCTCGGAGGAAAAGGCCTGGCGTGTTTTATAACATGCATTTTTATAGTATGTATTCTGTTTGTTGCTGCAAAGGCAATATTCAAGATGCCAATGGGCAATTTTCCGCTATTTTTTCTGGGATTGTTCTGCACGATATTGTGTTTCGTCGGCCTTATGATGTTCGTATGTACTTTGGGGCGCACTGAGCAGAGCGTCGGGGCAGCGGGCTGGGCAATGCTTATGATTATGGGTATGTTCGGGGGGGCAATGATGCCATTGGCTTTCATGCCGTCGTGGCTACGACGGTTCAGTCATTTAAGTCCGGTGAAATGGGGCATACTTGCTCTTGAAGGGGCTATCTGGCGCGACTTCAAATTCACGGAAATGATTAGCCCGTGCCTGGTGCTGCTGGCAATTGGATTGGCGTTCTTTTTGCTGGGAGTGGTGATGCTGCGAAGGCAGGATAGCTAAGCCACCCTCAATGAAGCTGTAGCAATATCGATGACTGCGAGTGAAAAAGCAGACCAAACACACGAATCCTTATTTTACACTTATCGATGATTGAAAACGGCGGTTTCAACTATTGCTTAGTCGGTGATAATTGCCTCGACCGGGCATTCATCGGCGGCCTGCTGAACGGCCTCTTCGAACTCTTCCGGTACTTCATCGACAATAACTATGGCCATTTCATCACCCATGTCGAAAACATCGGGACAGGTGTCGACGCAAAGCCCGCAGGCGGTGCAGGTATCCTCAATTTTTACTATCATAGTCATTCCCCTTCGTAATCAGAGACGCCACAGGCGGCTCTTGGATATTTGTTCTCATAATCGATTATCGAATTTACTGTTGCCGGAAAAAAAGTCAATTTAAAATTTATGTGGAAATAGTCATCTTCTCTGTTATACTACCAATATATTCCGAGTAAATAAATAATCAGTAGTGTAAAAAAATAACCAATAATTGATTTTGGGGCCGGGTCCCATGCAAGCCGAGCCCGCGAATCTGGTCAGGCGGGGAACCGAGCAGCCATAAGCGTGTCGCTTGGTTGTGCTGTGGGTAAACCCGGCCACCTTTTAAAATGGCATATACAGTTCTTGCAAGAAAATACAGGTCGCAAACATTTGACGATGTCGTCGGTCAGGACCCTATAGCTCAAACGTTGAAAAATGCTATAAAGACCGACAGGGTTTCGCACGCTTACCTTTTTTCGGGTACTCGGGGCGTCGGTAAGACGACTATGGCCCGCATCCTGGCAAAAGCACTCAATTGCCTTGCCGTCGATAAGCCGACCACAAAGCCGTGCTGTAAGTGCGATAGCTGTATCGCGATAAACATCGGCGAAGATATTGATGTTATCGAGATAGACGGTGCATCGAATAATAGAGTCGATGAAATTCGAGAGCTTCGTGAGAATGCTATCAATCGACCTGCGCGTTCGAGGTTTAAGATTTATATTATCGACGAAGTCCACATGCTCACTACTTCGGCTTTCAACGCTCTCTTAAAGACACTGGAGGAACCGCCCAGTCATATAAAGTTTATTTTCGCCACAACCGAACCGAACAAGGTCTTAGCCACAATTCAATCGAGATGCCAGAGATTCGACTTCAGCAATATAGGGCCGGCCTCGATTGCCGGGCAGTTGAAGGCCATACTCGAAAAGGAAAAGATAAAGTACGAAGAGGATTTGCTGCTGCCGCTGGCGAAAATGGCGAACGGTTCTATGAGAGACGGTCTGAGCCTGCTCGACAGGATGATAAGCACCGGGGTTGAGCCTTTGAACAGCCGGATACTCGAAGAGTTTTTAGGCTGTCCCAACAGCGAGAAAGTCTGGAATCTCATCGGGCAAATCGGCGACAGCGATCCGGCCGGGACGCTTGCGGCGATAGAGGATTTAATTAGTACCGGCATAAGTGAGGCCCAGGTTGTTGATTCGCTTATCGATTATATGCGAGATTTGATGGTTGTTAAATCCACAGGCCCCGACAGCGAGCTTGTTATTTTAACAGACCAGCAGCGAAAGAGAGCGGGGGAATTAGCTGAGAAATTTGACGTCGCTGCGCTCGTTTACAACATATCGACGCTGGAAAAACTGCGATGGACAATAAAAAACAGTGATTCAAGCAGGGCACTGCTGGAAGCTTCAATGTTGAGATTTGCCTTGAGCGAGCATTTTCTGAATGTCGATGAGCTTCTTTCTCAATTGCGCTCGGGCGCGTCGCCCGGCATAAAAAAAAACATTCCGCCAGGCAGTAACATACCAATCAAGGCCGTAGCCCGGCCAAATAAACCACAAACCATTGAGCACCAGTCGTCAAATAATGTCTCACAAGTTACGAGCATAAAGCCGCGAGATTCCTCCGGACTGACTGGTATAAATTCGATACGAAATAATTGGCAAAATCTATTGATGATTATTACCGACAAACTCGGGCCGGGTACCAGTGGGCTGTTAAGCTCCGCTGTGCCGGCTCGATTCGAAAACGGTGTCTTGACGCTTGAGTTCGGCGCATCGGCTAAGATGCAGAAAAAAATGTGCGAAAGTAATGGTCGAGCCGAGCAAATCCAAAGCTTGCTGAGCGAGGAATTCTCAACGCCTCTGAGATTGAAGTTTGAAATCGGCGCCGGTCAGACAAAAGCCGAAATTAAAAAAAACCGGCCGAAGACCACCGGCCAAAGAAGGAATGAGATGATAAGCAATCCCGCTGTCAAAACTATCCTTATGGGGCTGGATGCAACTATAACCGCAGTAGAAGAAGACTAAAATAAATATTGTTTAATGATGGATTATTTGATTTATGAGTGGCGTTTATACTGAAACTTTGAATAAGTTAATCGAAGAGTTTGGAAAGCTGCCGGGTATTGGGCCCAAGACGGCCGAAAGGCTGGCCTTTTACATACTAAAAGCCGAGCCGCACGAGGCCATGGCGCTTGCCGAGGCAATCAGGGACGTCAAGGACAAGATCAAGCACTGCCAAATTTGTTACAATCTCTCGGAGCAATCGACTTGCCAGATATGTTCCGATGAAAGACGGGACAAGAGTATTATATGTGTTGTCGAGCAGTCGAAAGATATCATAAATCTCGAAAAAACAGGGGCCTGCAAGTGGGTCTATCATGTTCTTGGCGGCCATATCGCACCGCTTGAAGGAATCGAGCCGGGCGATTTGACTATCGAGCAGCTTCTGGACAGGGTGCGCGGGGGGGATGTAAAAGAGGTGATAATGGCGACCAATCCCAATATGGCCGGCGACGGCACTGCACTTTATATAAGCTCACTGCTTAGAACCGCAGGCGTAAAGATCACCCGATTGGCAAGGGGGCTTCCTTCCGGCAGCACCATCGAATACGCAAGCGGCAAAATTCTTACCGATGCTATTCTTGGCCGGCGTGAATTAGAGTAATTTTCATCTTTGTTTGTAAAGTTTCTCAATTACACATCGAATATTGACGAAATTCTCCTTTGTGCTTATGATATGTACCTTAAAGGCGGGAATAACCGTCGGAATAAAGAATTTTTTCAGGTGTATCTATGAAACTGGAGATGAGAGGTCAGATGCGGATGGAGCAGAGAATGAAGCTCGCTCCGCATATGATACAATCGATGGAGATTCTCCAGCTTCCCATCCTTGCCCTTCAGGAAAGAATAGAACAGGAGCTTAACAGTAATCCTGTTCTGGAAATGACCGAGCCGTCAAATCCTGAAGAGGACGATTCTAATGAACAACAGCCTCAGGATGATATAGACGACAAAGACCTCGTTGTTAACACGGACAACAATAAAGTTGAAGATTTCGAACGCCTTGAGAGTTTGGGTGATGGTTTCAAAGACTATATGAACGAGTCCGGGCCTTACCGGAAGCGTGTTTCCAGTGACGAACCGGACAAAAAACTCGAGGCGATAAAGAATACCGCCGCCCTTCCTCAGTCGCTGCACGAATATCTGACCGAACAGTGGCGATTAGTGGATGCCGAACCGGCCGTAAAAAAAGCCGGTGGTATGATTATAGATTATATCGACAACCGGGGATATCTGTCCGTAAGATTGGAGCAATTGCACAACAAGGACAAAGGCGATTTCACTATCGACGATTTGAATGAAGCTCTGGGGCTTGTACAGAAATTAGAGCCCGCAGGTGTCGGCGCACGGGACATGAGGGAGTGCCTGCTTATCCAGATGGCACAAAGCGGTGAAGATATGAGCTTTGAATCCCGCCTGATTTCCGAACATATGGATGAGCTTCTTGAAAATAAGCTGCCGGATATCGCAAAAAAGATGAATTGCGGCGTCGAGGCGATCAATCGGGCCATCATGCGTTTGAGCAAGCTTGACACTTCGCCCGGCATGCAGATCGGGCGCGACCAAAACCATCCCATTACGCCGGACGTGATAGTGGAATTATCGGATAATACGGGCCAGTATTCTGTACGCCTCGCTGATTTTGATTTGCCGCGATTGAGAGTAAATGACTACTATGCAAAAATGGCAAAAAATGTCAAAACTGCCGATAAAACGAAAAAGTTTTTGCAGAATAATCTGCGCTCGGCACGATGGATTATAGATGCGATAGAACAACGCAAAAATACACTGTTGAAGGTTACAAAAGCAATCGTCAGCTTCCAGAAGGATTTCTTTGAGAAGGGGCAGTTGTATCTTCACCCGCTGCCGATGTCAAAAATTGCAGACGATGTCGGTGTTCATCTTGCCACAGTCTCAAGAGCTGTTGCAGGCAAATACGTCCAGTGTTCCTGGGGCATTTTACCGCTGCGAAAATTCTTTAGCGGCGGCACCGAAGATGTGAACGGCTCCAGCTTAAGCTGGGAAGCCGTAAGGGGCAAGCTGCAGCAGATTATCGACGCCGAAGACAAAAGCAAACCCTTGAATGATGAGCAGATACTTGAGAAATTATCAGAGGCCGGTATTAAAAATCTGGCCAGACGCACCGTTGCCAAGTACCGCAAACTCCTGAACATACCCGCCGCGAGGTTTAGAAAAAAATACTGAATATCCTGCCGGAATCAATAGAATCTATTCAGCGATTATAATCTCACTTTTTATCGGTGAGTAAGCAGTCTTCGATTCCTTTTTATCATTTTCTAACACAGTTATTCTCTGGAAGTAGCATTTGATGCCGGTTCCATCCTGAATTACAGGTGTATTCTGGAGGTGGTAGTGCAGGTGTGGCTCCGAAGAGTTGCCGGAATTGCCACACAGACCTATCATCTGTCCCCTCCCGACTTTGTCCCCAACCCTAACGGTTATACTCTCGTATTTTAAATGCGCCAACACCGACACCTCGTATTCACTGTGTTGGACAAATACGGCGTTTCCTAAAGCCGAATACGGATTCATTGAACCAGGTACATTATCTCTGACTCCACGTATCACGTCCGTCACAATTCCTTCAGCAGGAGTCAATATCTTTCTTCCAAATGCAAAGTAATCCTCATTTATTTGTGCATTGCCCTTTCGTGTTCTGCCCTTATCGTCAACGCCAAGAAAATCGAAGGCAAATCTCTGGTTGCGTGTGTCATGGTGCTGATTCAGTTCTTTTGTATCGCCGCCCCAGGAGACCAGCCACTTGCCCACAATAGGAAGTGAGAGCTTCGTTTTGTTCCTCTCATGCACGGGCAAATCGGCCTTGTGAGGCAAAAACAACAATCCTGTTATTCTGTTTTGATCGTTTAACCAGGTTGTAATATCTAATTCTCCCCATTCGCAGTGCGCAACAAAAATTGCCTGACCTGTTTGAGGCAGTCGCGGTTTTTCGAGCCTTTTGATTTTGCCGTATTGGGCTGACAGGTTCTCGAAGAATGGCTTGCGTTTCTCTACGGGAAAGAAATCCTCCATTGTCCGGTCAAAATCGTTTCCAATACGTACGTAATCACCCTCGTTAATGGCCTTGACCATCTTATTCACAACTTTCTCATATCGACCTGCGGTATTTTCTCCAGCTAAAGCTGCCGAAAACAACATAAATAATACGATAAGACATCTTCTCATTTTGACACCTCCTGTTTGTCCGCTACCTTCAACTTTCAGATATTCTGCGGATTCATTGAATTTCTTAATTTTATTTTTCAAAATAATTCATCAATGATACAAAAATTTCTTTGAAAAATATATTTGATTTTGTTTGAACCGAATGTTACTATGTGAGTATATATTCACATAGTAATATATATTAAGGAGCTTAAATGTTAAGCAAGAGAAAACAGATGTTATTCGAAAAGCAGGCGGAAATAGCAAAGGCGATTGCGCATCCGTTGAGAATAGCGATAGTCAATTTTCTAAAAGACGGTGAGCATTGCGTCTGTGACATTGCCGAGCATATCGGCGCCGAAAGGTCAAATGTTTCACGGCATCTTTCTGTAATGGTTAATGCCGGCCTGTTGGAGTGCCGCAAGGAAGGGCTCAAGGTCATTTACAGACTTAGGACACCTTGTATCCTGGAATTCTTTTCGTGTGTGAGCAGTGTCTTAAAACAGCAGGTAAGGGACAATGAAAAGCTGCTTAAAGTCTTGTAGTATGAGCATTTTATTGTGAACCGTAAAACGAATAAGAATTAAGAAGAGATTGGTATGCTTGATAAGAAGACAAAAGAATTAATTGCGATTGGTGCTTCTGTTTCCTGCAACTGTCATCCGTGTGTAAAGTTTCATCTCAATAAAGCCGGGAAACTCGGTATTGAACCCAAAGACATCAAAGAAGCTCTGAAAGTCGGGATGATGGTTCGTTCCGGCGCTGCAGACCAGATGGAGAAACTTCTTTCAGAAGTTTCCGGAGAGCTTGGTATTGAAGTTTTGGATAATTCTGATGGGAAAAAACACTGTGAATAAAACTATAAAGTCGGAGTTACTTATGTCAAAGTTTTTGCAATGTATTTTTTTACGATAATAATGAAACCAAATTTGGAGGAACAACAATGAACAGGAGAAAATTCATGACCAAAACACTTGCCGCCGGAGCTGCTGTTTCCATTTCATCTACAACAGCCAACGCCGGGGACCATACGCCCGTTAAGATTTTAGGCATTTCCTGCAGCCCGCGAAAGGGTAATACTACGGCGACCGCTGTACAGGCGGCGCTTGATGCGGCTAAGAAAGTTGATAGTCGTATCGAGGTTGAGATGATTGATTTGGGCGGCCTTGAAATCTCAGGCTTCTCCGGCAGTGGGAAAAAAACAGACGACTTCGATAGTATCCTGCCTAAGCTGCGGAATCCCAATGTCGGGGGGTGGATTATTGGTTCCCCTGTTTACTTCCGTAGTATGAGCGCTCTATGCAAGGCGTTTCTGGAACGATGTGCCGTTCTGCGCAAACCCAGGCTGCTGCTTGCGGACACGGCCGCCGGTGCTTTAGCCGTTGGATCATATCGGAACGGAGGCCAGGAATTGGTTATCGAACAGATACAGACTATATTACTCTGCCATGAAATGATGATTGTCGGAGGCAAGCCAAAGGCGCACCAAGGTGCAACTCTATGGAACGCTTACAAGGATGACATCACAAAAGATGAATTTGGCATGGACACAGCCGGAAAACTCGGAATTCGTGTGGCGGAGGCTGCACTTCGTCTTGTGCTTCAGAAGACTTAAATTAGTAGTCTTTGGACAACGAAAAGTCGCAAAAGATCTTGTAGCTTGTGGATTTTATTATGAGTCTCAAAGAGAATTGGAAAAAAGTAATAATTATTATCACAGTATTTCTCGGATGCTATTATCTTCCTATTGGGAAAGTTCGTTTTGATAATGCAGTTACCGAGTCGCTGCATTTAGTTAAGTGGTATGCCCGTGAGCACGTTTTATTGTGTCTGGTACCTGCCTTTTTTATCGCCGGCGCCATTTCGATTTTTGTCAGCCAGGCAGCGGTAATGAAATACCTCGGTGCAAGGGCCAACAAAGTTCTGGCTTATGCCGTTGCGTCGGTTTCAGGTTCGATTCTTGCGGTTTGTTCCTGTACGGTTTTGCCGCTTTTTGCGGGTATTTATAAAATGGGGGCCGGTCTGGGCCCAGCCGCTACGTTTCTTTACTCCGGGCCTGCTATCAATGTCCTGGCGATAATTCTGACCGCCCGGGTCCTGGGACTTGAAATCGGTATTGCCCGTGCAGTCGGGGCAATTGTTTTCAGTGTTGTCATTGGCCTGGCCATGCACTTGATTTATCGCAAAGAAGAGCTTGAAAAAGCCAATAGTCAAATGGCCATGCCCGAGCCTCAGGTCAATCGGCCGTTGTGGAAAAACACGCTGTACTTTGCTTCGATGGTTGGAATCCTTGTCTTCGCCAACTGGGCGCGGACTGGAGATGTCAGGGCCGTATTCCTGTGCTGTCCGGGAGGCTTGACCACCTACAAGGTCGAAGGTACTTTAATCAGCCAAACAGAAGATAAGGTTACATTTCTGGATACATCCGGAAAAACGCATGAAATACCGGCAGAGCTTCTTCAGGATATCCAGGATGTAGAGAAAAATAAAATTTACGAGTTGATACTGAGGATTCGCTGGATTCTGGTTCTCTTTCTTCTGGCAGGTTTCGGAGTAATGATATTATTGTGGTTCACTAATGACGAGCTGCGCCGGTGGTTTGGTGCATCATGGGATTTTGCTGTGCAGATACTGCCTTTGCTGCTGGCCGGTGTGTTGATAGCCGGATTTCTATTGGGCAGGCCCGGACCCGGAAACGAAGGTATCATCCCTGCTAAGTGGGTGAACGCGGCGGTTGGCGGCAACTCAGTCTGGGCCAATCTGTTTGCCGCCGTTGCCGGGGCTTTCATGTATTTCGCCACTCTTACCGAGATTCCTATCCTGCAGGGTCTTATGGGCGCAGGTATGGGAAAGGGCCCGGCACTGGCTCTTCTTCTGGCCGGCCCGGCTTTGTCTTTGCCTAATATGCTCGTAATTCGCTCAGTTATG